>CALWGM010000030.1 GCA_944380065.1 uncultured Lachnospiraceae bacterium | reverse complement strand
GCCTGAATTACAGTCTGTCCACCGGTATGGGAGAGATCTCGTGTGACGCCTGGGAGTTTTATGAGGAGCACAGAATGAGCTCGGAAGAAACCTGGGAGCATGGCGGGGAAGTACATGGCGGAGACTCCGGGAATCATTTTTCCGATTCCGGTGTGAACCAGGATCTGCAGTTGACAAATAACCCGGGGGGAAGTACCATTACCATACAGAGCAAAACAGGAGATATTTCTGTTTCCTACCTGTATTAGGCGGGAGTGCCGGGACAGGACGGGAACAGGCGGAACGTGACAGTGAAAGGAGACCAAGAGGATGCAGAAACGATTATATAAGTCAGAGGACAACCGTATTTTATGCGGCGTCTGCGGCGGCGTGGGCGAGTACCTGGGCGTGGATCCCACGCTGGTGCGCCTGGTGTGGGTGCTGATCACCCTGGCTGCCGGGGCAGGGCTGCTGCTTTATATCATTGCGGCGATTATTATGCCGAGAGAGCCTTTGCAGTAGACGGGGAGATGGAGATGAAGACATTTAAGGAATTATATCTGGCCGGAGAGATCGAGTTTGAGGCCATTGACGATTACGTGATGGAGTGGGGCAACAGTGAGGATGAGCGTACCCTGGCGCAGTACCTGGGGCTGAATGCCGACGAGGAGGACGCCTGGGTCAGCGACAGTGAGGAGGCTATGAAGGAGCTGCTGGACCGGCAGAAAAAATGAGATGCATGACAGGACAGAGTTAAAGCCCATCGCTTATATCCGCACGGATTTCCCGGAAAAGTTCGGGATTCCCAGGCAGAGCAATCTGGTGGATGGGCTGAAGGGACGGATTGTTTTTGAACCGGAATACCGCAGCCCGGAAGCGCTGCGCGGTCTGGAGGAATATGATTATCTGTGGCTGATCTGGGGATTTCAGGGGACAGAGCGGGAGTCCTGGAGCCCGACGGTGCGTCCGCCGCGGCTGGGCGGGAATGTGCGCAAGGGCGTATTCGCCACCCGCTCCCCGTTCCGCCCGAACCCCATCGGCCTGTCGTCGGTGCGGATCCAGGAGATCCGCCAGACAAAGGACGGCCCGGAGATCTTAGTGGCCGGTGTGGATATGCGGGATATGACGCCGGTTTATGACATCAAGCCGTACCTGCCCCACATTGATTGTCATCCCCAGGCGCGGGGCGGATTCGCCGGGCTGGTGCGGGATGATTGTCTGACTGTGGAATTCCCGCCGGAGCTGTTGGAGAAGATTCCCCCGGAGAAGCGGGAGGCGCTGACGGAGGTGCTGCGGCAGGATCCGCGGCCGCATTACCAGAAGGATGCAGAGCGGATCTATGGATTTGGCTTTGCAGGGTATGAAGTGCGGTTTTGCGTAGCGGGTGACTGCCTGCGGGTGACTGCGGTGGAGGAGAAGCCGTGAGGCCTGAGGCGGAACGTGCCGGATGAGACGCGCCGCAGGGGTCAGAAAGACAGGGCAAAAAATAAGCGGAAAAATGCTGCCGCATCTGTGATTGATGGATCACGGGTGCGACAGCATTTTTGGTTTTCCCTATTTTACAGGGGGTTTGGAGAATTTATGGTTATACGTCTGTTCTGATAACCATTTGTTTTCCGGTTTGCTTACTGCTGTCCGGACATCTGTTCTTCCTGTTTTTTGATCATCTTTCTGACCATCTCGCCGCCGATGGAACCGGCCTGGCGTGAAGTAAGATCACCATTGTAACCATCCTTTAAAGGCACTCCCAGCTCAGAAGCTACTTCCTGTTTGAAACGGTTCATAGCGCCCTTTGCCTCGGGTACTGTCATTTTGGATGCGTTTTTAGAAGAATCACTCATGTTTTTACACCTCCGTAAATAAGTCTTCTCTATAGTAAAGACAGATTGCTTTTTCCAAAACAGTTTTTTGCGGACCGCAGATGTTTGATCTGCTTTTTTCGCTGCTCTGTTCTGGGCAAAGCTAACTGTCTTGGTCATAGTATGGGCGGAGATGAAAAATATATGAGTGGGAATTTTTGCTACTGTGCGTATCCGAAAAGGGAAATAAAATCGCAGGGGAATTTTCAGTTTCTTTGACAAAATATAACAATTTGCGGACAAAAACGTGCAATTTGCGGACAAAAGCGCCATAATGAAAAAAACATGATATAATCAGACAAGGAGGATACAGCGGATGAAATGTGTATGTGTGGATGACGAACCGATTTTCTGGGAACAGATCAGAATGGTCGCAGCACGATGCATGAATTATACAAATATTCAGATTGACCTGTATTTTTATGAAAAACCGGAAGCACTGTTATTTGACTTGGACGAGGATCGGTTTTATGACCTGTATCTTTTAGACATTGAATTCGGGGGAGATGTAAATGGACTGGAACTGGCGGGGGAGATACGTAAACGGGATGAGGACGCACAGATTATTTTCCTCACATCCCATTCAGAGTTTGCTCTTCAGGGATATGATTATCATCCGTTCCAGTATGTTTTAAAGGAAGAGATCGGACGTATGGAGAACATCCTGGAAGAGCTCTCCTACGGCCTGACCAGGGAGAATGAACAGTATCGCGTCATTGCCAGAAAGCACGGCATCGAGAAGATCGAGTTTCAGGAGATCTGCTATATCTATAAAAAAGGAAAGAACAGCGTATATGTCTGCGGGGACGGCAGGATCTGTTCAGAGAGAAAATCGCTGGCGCAGGTAAGGGAAGAGATCTGTATCCCCCAGATGCTGGCTGTCGGCAAAAGCTATATCGTTAATTTGGGACGTATTAAGAGGCTGGATCGGCAGGATATTTTCTTTGACCGGGAGGTAGATCCAGTACATATCAGCCGCCAGCAGACGGAACCTGTCAAGCGGGCTCTTTTCGATTATCTGAAAGGAGCGGCATTATGACATTGATTTGGAATATTATACAGAGTGTGATCACGATACTGGAAATCCGGGTCTGCGTGTGGATGATGGAGAAGTTCGCGGAACCCCGGTATTCCGGGAAAAAACAGAAGATTGTGGTGTGGATTGTTACGCTGGGAGTTGGGGTGGCGTATGCGGTTAATCGGTGGATGGCGGCGTACTATTCGAGAACAGAAGTATTAACAATTTTTATTTTGTTATGTATTTCTGCGATATGGATATTTAAATATTATAAAGGAATTTCAATTTTTGTAGCAGCAAATTATTTGCTCATAGGTGGATTGATAGATTTAATCATTTTATGTACGTTAGAGATCTTGGGAGATAAGCCAGGGCTGTTTGCAGAAGTTAATTATAAAAATAGTGGATGGCGAGTAGAAATTATTATTCTATCCAAGATACTTTTATTTTTGCTTTGTGGATTTACTCAGAAATGTATCAATAAAAAGATTATCAGTCAGTTATCGGGGAAAAAGATAGGGATTATTTTTATATTATTATGTATTTTAGAATACGTTGGAGTACATGCGTTAACAGATATTTTGAATATTAGTCAATGTGTGACACGTGATTTTGTGATTAGAGTAGTTTTTTATCTGATTGTAATCATTCTGATATTGGCTATGCTTGGAATAATTCTTCTCTACTATGAGAAAAAAGATCAACTGAAGCAGAAAACGCTATTTATGGAAAGCTTGGATTATGAAAATAAAAAAATGATTCGTTTATATCGTGAACGGGAGATGATGTATCATGATTTCAAAAATCATTTATTGGCGTTAGATTCTTTTGTACAATGTGGCGATTTCGAACAATATCAATCCTATTTTGAGAGAGTCAAGAGACCATTTTTGCAGAAAGCAGCAGAACGAAAGATCGGTCATAGTATTATGGATCTGATCCTTAATTACAAAATAGGAGAAGCTGAGAGTAAAAAGATTCAGGTGAAGTGCAGAATTTGGGGATATATGAATTTTCAACCTGAAATTACAGATGAAGAAGCGTGTGCGTTATTAGGAAATCTTTGGGACAATGCGATTGAAGCTTGTGACAGAACTCAGGAGAAAGAACCCTGGATTGATTTTCAAATGCATATTCGTCCTGGAAAGTTTTTGATTGAGATATCTAATCCCTATCAGGAGGTTTTGAAAGATGAATCTGGCAATTTGCGTTCCGTAAAAAAAGAAAAAGGAATTCATGGAATAGGGATGAAAACGATTCGGGATATTACGGAACGTTATCATGGACACTTTAATTGTATATTATATGATCATGTATTTAAAGTGGAAGTCATGATCTGTAGTAAATAAAAAATAGGAGGATTATTATGGAGCAGAACAAAATGTACAGGGAAGATTTTTGGAACATTAGCGGGAATGCTGAGGAGGAAATGAAAGAGTGTATTAAGAATGCAGAAAGAAAAAACAATGCAGCGCTTAGTATTCTTGATGCATGGTATACTTTGATTTGCTGCTAAGAGTTGCAGAAAATCCACACCTAAAAATTCCAGGCGGAAGTTCTCACTTCCGCCTGGAATTTTTAGGTGTGGTGAGTATATGTTTTAAATGAGTACGAGTTTGGAATTTACATAATTGTATAGGAGAAATCTATGGGACAGATACCATCTGAAAAAGTATATGAAAATAGTTTATTGCAGTCAGATGCGATCGCTGCCAACGCTTGTTCCACCCGCCATTTTTACACTTTTTACATCCCATTCCTGGCCTGGACAAAACAGCGAATGCAGGAGAACCGGCTGTGGAATGCCTGGGGATCGCAGGAAGCGGAAACAGATTTCCTGACCGGTCTGATGAACCGGCTGGAGGCCATCTGCCTGCGGGCGCTGGTGGTGGAGATTCAGTACAGCCGGGCGTCCGGTTTGCTGGGGGATGGGAATCCGGGCGAGCAGTACGGGCAGTTTGTGGAAACATATCTGCGGGACGGAGAACGGATGCAGTCTTTCTGGGAAGCGTATCCGCAGTTATATGACTTGGTGACGGATGAGATGCAGCGGTATGGGGATTATCTGGAGGAGATCCTGGGGAATTTGGAGCGGGACCGGCAGACGTTGGCGGATCATATGGGGATCCGGGATCCGTTTGCCCGGATTGTCCATTTACGGATGGACCGTGGAGATATCCATGGCCAAGGGAAAGCAGTAGCGGAGCTGGAACTGGACAATGGGATGCATCTGTATTATAAACCGGGAAACAAGGCGCTGAAACAGTGTTTTATGGATGTTTTGAACGGTATTTACCGGGAAACGGGGCTTGCCGGATGGCCGTACCGTGCAGTGATCCGGGAAGACCATGCCTGGGAGGAGGCGGTGGAGTCCAGACCCTGCCAGGACAGGGAAGAACGGTTCCGGTATTATAAACGGCTGGGGATGGCACTGTTTCTCTGCTATCAGTGGGGCGTCTGCGATATCCATTGTGAAAATGTGATTTCCCAGGGGGAATTTCCGGTGTTGATCGACGTGGAGGTGGTCAAACGGCGGGCGGACGGAAGGAAAATTCCCTGGGGTCTGCTGAACCGTTCTGTTTTATCTTCCGGTATCCTGCCCCGTTACCTGGGCGGGGACGGGGAGAACCGGGTGAATCCCGGCGTGCTTTGCCTGGATGAACATCAGAAGTCGGCGGTGCGCCATCTGGTTCTGAAGAATCTGAAAACATCGGAAATCCGGCTGGAACTGGAATATACAGACCTGCAGTTTTCCAATGATATTCCCAAATGGCCGGCTGCTGAGGAGCAGGAAGTGGTTTCCTGTATCCAGCAGGGGTTTTGCCGGGCGGCGGAGGCGTATCAGAAGATGGATTCGGCCGGAAGTCTGGGAGGGATTTTCGGGGAACATGTAGTCTGCCGTTATATTCATCGGCCTACCAACGAGTATGCGATGCTGCTTTTTATGCTGCGGCATCCGAAATACCTGACAGACCGGCAGGAGGCAGAGCGGCTGCTGCAGGCTACGCTGTCGCGACCGGGAAACGGCGGCGTGGAGAACCCGCATGTGGCGGAGTGGGAAGCGAAATGTCTGCTGCGTGGAGAGATCCCACTGTTTACTTTTGCGATGGGATCCCGTCGACTGTGCTGCGGCAGTGAGACGCTGGAAGATTTTTTCGCGGATGAGACCGGGGAAGAATCGGCCGGGGAGAAGCTTTCAGAGAGAAACCTGCGGATCCAGGAAAATCTGATTGCGGTTTCCATGGCGGGACTGCGGCAGGATCAGCATACGTTTATCAACGGATATACGGATAAGAATCTGTGGGACTATCTGCAGTACAGAGGCGAACAGGCCGGCGCGCTGCCCTTGCGGGACAGTGACAGGGACGGAAAACAGGTTTGTCGTCAGGCGGCCGGGAAGCTGCTTCGCCATATTTCAGAGAATGCTTTTTGTGCAGGACAGGAGCCTGGCTGGTGGTCGGCGGAGATCCAGTTCCGGGAAAAGGTGATCTGGGATGTGACGGAGATGCCGCCCTATCTTTATCAGGGGAAAGCCGGCATCAGCATCCTGCTGCACCAGGCGCTGGCGCAGGGGATTCTTCCTGACGGGGAGGGGGCATGGCTGGCAGACCGCCTGGACCGGGAATTATTCCGCTGTACGGATTGTCTGGCAGAGAACGGCGGTCCCCGGGTGTTTGGCGCGATGAGCGGGGAGTATTCGCTGGTTTACCGGTATCAGTATTTGTATGGTCTGACCGGGGAGGAGCGGTATCTTGATTACGCCGGCAGGCACCTGGCGCTGCTTGACGGAAAAGAGCCGCAGGAAGCGTTTGACCTGCTGGCCGGTCTGGGCGGTATGGCGATCGTGTGGCTGAATCAGTGGCAGCTGGGCGGCGGTCAGAAATGTCTGGAGACTGCCGGGCGGATGCTGGACCGGCTCAGGGCGTTCGTGCAAAAAGAGGCTGCGCAGGAACATACGGAATTTTTGCCCGGCATGGCTCATGGATGGAGCGGTCTGCTGATGGCCTTCCAGAGGTATGCGTCGCTGACAGGCAGCAGCCGGTATGAGGATGCCATTCTGCTGGCCCTGAAGATGGAAAATGACTGGTACCGGCCGGAATTTGGAAATTGGGAAGATATTCACAGGGGAGAACCCATGGATACAGTAGCCTGGTGTCATGGGGCAGCGGGGATTTTGCTGTGCCGGATGGAGCTGATGGAGAGCGGCTGCCCTGAGATTGCGGCCATTGCATCGCGGGATGCTGCGCGGGCGGCAGAGAAAATCCAGTCTATGCCGCTGCGGAAGGGGTACTGTCTCTGCCATGGGAATCTTGGGAACATTGCAATCCTGAAAACCTATGCGCAGCCTGGACGGGATGCCGCCCTGAAAAAACGATGTACGGATTATATGCGGGAGGTGGCGGAACAGCTGATGAATGACACGCTGGAGCTTCTCCCGCAGGAAGCGTATGATTTTGGCCTGATGAACGGTCTGGGCGGGATTGCGGCCGCTTTGATGGATCAGGGGGAGACTGTGCCGGATATCATGGCGCTGCGGATTCCGAAGAAAAAAGCTGCTGCGGAGACCGCGGGCGGTTATGAAAAGCTGTTGTGAGCGAAGTGAAAACGCCTGTCAAGAGTGTTTGTAGTTTATTTACACGTAGTTTCTGCAGTGTTATTATTGTAAGTACAGAGAGAGAGATTTCTTCTAAAAGTGTGAGAGGGTCTGACATGGGATGTGGGATAGCCCATGATGACCCGGACAGGAGGAAATCTATGGACAAGAGCACAGGCAGTCCCTATGACGATGTGTTTCGGACACTGCAGAATGACTGTCCGGAATTGCTCATTCCCGTTGTGAATGATATATTCCGGACGGACTATGCGGCAGGCAGGGATCAGGTAGTTGTCAGAAACAATGAA
>CALWGM010000029.1 GCA_944380065.1 uncultured Lachnospiraceae bacterium | reverse complement strand
TTCATTGTTTCTGACAACTACCTGATCCCTGCCTGCCGCATAGTCCGTCCGGAATATATCATTCACAACGGGAATGAGCAATTCCGGACAGTCATTCTGCAGTGTCCGAAACACATCGTCATAGGGATTGCCTGTGCTCTTGTCCATAGATTTCCTCCTGTCCGGGTCATCATGGGCTATCCCACTTCCCATGTCAGACCCTCTCACACTTTTAGAAGAAATCTCTCTCTGTACTTACAATATAACACTGCAGAAACTACGTGTAAATAAACTACAAACACTCTTGACAAGTGTTTTTCGGCATCTCACTACTGCCCCGCACAGTCCTGCTGCTTTTTTCTGATCACAAAAATCCCAACAGCAGCCGCGCCAAAAACAAACGGCGCCAGTCGGATAAACAGCCATTCAAAAACATGGAACCCAACTCCGGCAACGGCAGTTTCAGGATTACCGTAATCCCAGCTCAGATAGGGGCTGTCAAGCCCCGCCAAAACCGCAAAAATCAATACCAGCAGTACGCACACCGAAAAGGACAGCCAGTGAAACATCCTCCTTCTGGCAATATGCTTCCCTGCAAGCTGCAGATTGATCACCTCTAATTTTTCAGCAATCGCCCGGAGACTATCGGCCTCCGGCAGCACAACGGTTTCCCCCAGCAAATCACTGACCGGTGTTTCCAGTGCGTCCGATATGGCGATCAGCATATCCGAATCCGGCACCGATAATCCCTGTTCCCATTTGGAAATGGTTTGCCGTACCACATTCAATTTGACCGCCAGCTCCTGCTGTGACAGACCTTTTGCTTTCCTGATTGATTTTATATTGTCCTTTAACATTAGCGCTAACCTCCTTCGCCCATTTGTTGTTACCGCTATTGTATGAAACTCCTCCCGTTGCCGCAAGCAACGCATGTTAACATCCCCGTCTTCCGCTTCATATCTTTTCATTCAGATCTCTCTTCTAAAAAATTCTTCATTCTATCGCTGAACAGAATATAGATAATGAAGCATATCACCGTTGTAATACCGGGCAATAAATGTATCCTCTTTCCTCATACCAATACTTTCAGCCACCCTGATCGAAGAAGTATTATCCACTTTAATAACAGAACAGACTTTGTCCTGTTTTAATACCTCAAAAGCATACTTTTTGCATCCGGCAGCGGCCTCTCTGGCATATCCGTAATGCCAGAATTTTTCTTTTAACAGATATCCAATTTCAAGCACTTCCGTATCCTTATAGGGCTGCAGCGTCAGACCTGCCTGTCCAATCATTTCCTTTGTATTTTTCAGAATGACTGCCCATAACCCGAAACCATATGTTTCATATCGTTTTCTCTGGCGATCAAGCCAGATCTGGACATCCATATCTGTAAAATCATGCTCATAAGCATACATACATTGGAATTCTGCAAGATTTCAGCCAGATCCCTGTAATCGTCCTGGTTCATTTCACGCAGAACGAGCCGTTCTGTTTCAAAAATCATACTATCATCCCCTGTCTGCAGATTTCAAATCTTTTTCCCCGATAATATCTCGTCCGATTCACTGCTCTCCCAAAATCTTTTTTGTGCACGTAAATTTTGTATTCATTAAGAATAATCCTGGTTTATTCCTAAGTTCATTTTAGAACAGTTTTTCTTTCTATACTCCCTGCATCTCCTTCCATCGCTCCCGCGTCAGACAGGAAACATGTTCCGTGCGGATATCATCCATCAGTTCCCAGTAAACATCTGCATTCGTATGATCATATACAAACCCGCATTTCTCCTGTGCCCGTTTTGATTTTTCATTTCCGTCAAAATAAGCACACCATATTTTAGAAAGCTTCAGATCCTCAAAGCCATATCGGAGCATTTCCCGGACTGCTTCCGGAATCAGTCCCCGTCCCCAGAACGGAACACCGATCCAGTAACCGATCTCCCCCTCTGTATCGGGAAGTCCAAAATTACTGGCTTTTCCGATCATCAGTCCGATACTGCCAACGGCATGCCCTGTTTCCGCACCGGGTCCGGCAGTTTCTTTTAAAACAACAGCATAGGTTTCCGGAGCAGAGAGAACATCCCGTATAATCTCACGGCTGTTTTCCACACTGGTGTGAACCGGCCATCCGGCGATCGGTCCCACCTCCGGATTACTTGCATATCTGTATAAATCTTGTGCATCCGATTCTTCCCACGGACGCAATATCATACGTTCTGTTTCCAAAATCATTCTTTATAGCTCCTCCCTTCAGGCTACTTTCCTCTATCGTTTCCATCCATGAAAACTCCGTCCATTTTTTATCTCGCATTTCTATGATCCTTCAATCAGCACCGTTTTCCCCTGGAACGCAAAACCATATTTCCGTATCTGTTCTTTTGGGATCCCTCTTCCCAGCAAATATGCCTCGTAATTCTTTGTTTCTATCTGCTCCAGCGCATTCCGGGCCGTATCTTCCAGTGTCTTTTCCCTCCTGGGATTCAAAACCTTAAACTCCAGAATCATGGCATCATCCCCGGAATTCCGGGGTTCTATCATCACATCATATCTTCCGAAACCGCTCTCCCGGTTGGAAGTAATCACATAGCGATTCTGCAGATCCACCAGAATTCCCAGCACAAAGCCGTGGTAAAAACGTTCCGGTGTGCCCCCGGCTTCCCCTCTTCCCACATCAAAATAACTGAATATCTGTGACGCCACTCGGTTCATGTAAACATTCATGGCATCCAGATCCCCCAGCAGCAATGCTTTCACAAAATCATTGTAATCCGCGCCCGCAGGCTGAAACCACCCACGTACCATGCTGTCAAACATCCGCTTCACTTCATAATTGGTCAGAGTCAGCCGGTAAAGAGGCTCTCTGCCTTCCTCGATCCGGTCTTCCCGTTCATAATCCAGCACCTTCAGATAGCCGCTGGCCAGCAGCAGGCTCCATATAGCAGAATCATTGCTGTCCAGCTGATCGTAGACAATCTGCTCATCCACAGGACACAGCAGGCATCCTCCCCGCAGCAGTTCCTCAAAATCCATTTTAATTTTCCGGTCTCCCTCACGGATCAGCTTTCCCACCAGACTGTTGGAGCTGGTATTGGCCCAGTAAGTCAGGCATTTTCCCGTATCCAGAAAATTCAGAACAGACCAGGGATTGTAGATATCCCTGTGAGGTCCAAACACAAAACCGTCATACCAGCGCCTTACCGTTTCCTTTTCTTTTCCACAGCCATATTCCTCCATTGCGGTAAATACTTCTTCTTCCGTAAAGCCAAAGGAAACGGCATATTCTTCCGATGTTGTCGTCACAACCTTCAGATTATTCAGATCAGAAAATACAGATTCTCTGCTGACGCGGGTAATCCCCGTCATAATCGCCCGTTCCAGCCAGGGATTCGTTTTCAAAGAAGAGTTGAACAGGCTTCTTGTAAATGCGGTAAGCTCTCTCCAGTAGCCATTTACATAAGCTTCCTGCATGGGAGTATCGTACTCATCCAGTAATATAATCACCTTTTTCCCATAATACCGGCACAGGAAACTGGATAACTGATACAAGGCCAGTGTCGCATCCGCATCGTCCATGTTTTCAGAAACACGTTGAAAATAATTTATATCCGTTTCATGCAGTATGCCGCTGTCCAGCAAAAAAGCATTCTGTGTATACAGATTTGCCAGCAGCTGACATATTTTCTTCCTGGCTGTCTGATAATTACTTTCCTTGATATTTGCAAAAGACAGACTGATGACCGGATATGTTCCCTGCAATTCACGGTATGCTTTTTCCTTCCAGACAGCAAGCCCCTCAAACAGACTTTCCTGCCCCGCATACTGAACAGAAAAAAAGTGCTCCACCATACTCATGTTCAGAGTTTTCCCAAAGCGCCTGGGACGCGTGATCAGCGTCACACTGTCCCCGCTCTCCCACCATTCTTTTATAAACGCAGTTTTATCAATATAAAAATAATTTTTACGGATCAGGTCGCCAAAATCCTGAATTCCGATTGCAACTGTTCTTGACATAATACCTCCTGCAGCCCCCGCCGCACATTCTTCTCACTCTTCCCCAAACGCCTTCAGGATCCGGGCGATCAGCCCCGTCCGTCCAAATGGCGTCATCAGGTAATATCCGTCCACATAAGGGGAAATCCGTTTCATGATTTCCACGGAAATCTCCACTGCCAGCGCTTCACTCTCCGCCCTGTCCTTCCCTTCATAAAGTTCCGTGATCTTCGGATCCACATTGATTCCGTTAATCTCACTGTCCATAAAACGGGCATTTCTGGCGCTGACCACAGGGATCACCCCGCCTAAGAGATACCCCCTCAGCTCTGCCTTTGCCCGTTTCAGGTTTTCAAACGCTGCCTCTGTCAGCACCGGCTGCGTCAGGAAGCCGACCATACCCTTCTCCTCTTTTTCCTGCGCCAGCTTCAACTGTACATCAAAATTCCGGGCGTTCACATTCAGCGCGCCAAACAGATGAAAGGATCCGGGCAGCGCCTGTTTTCCCAGCGAAGTCACAAACGCCGCCAGCTTTCTGGAATTAAACTGATACACACTCTTCACCTCGTCCCGCTCCGCCGTGGGAATGGGATCTCCCGTGATCAGCAGAACGTTGCGGATCCCCTCCGCATAAAGCCCCAAAAGCAGCGCCTTGGTGGCGTTCAGGTTCCGGTCACGGCAGGTCATGTGGGGCAGGGCGTCCAGGTTCAGCTCCCGCCGTATCTTGCAGGCCAGCAGGCTGGAATCCATCCGCGCCCTGGCGATGGGACAGTCGGCGATCGTAATGATATCGCAGCCTGCCGCCTTCAGCTCCCAGGCGCCGCCCATAAATTTTGTCACATTGGCGTCCGCCGGGGAATCCAGCTCCACTGCAAACACCTTCTCCCCCTGTTTCAGCTTATTCCAGAAAAGGCTGTCGGCGCTTTCCTCGATCCGCTGCTTCTGCGACCGCGCCGGCCGGGCAATGATCTCCTGTCCCCATCCGGCCAGCGCCTTTGCCGTCAGCTCCATATGCAGCGGCGTCGTTCCGCAGCAGCCGCCTAAAATTTTCGCTCCCGCGGCAGCCATCTCCGCCATCTGTGCCGCAAAATACTGAGGATCCCCATCATAAAAGGTGCGGTTTTCAATCACTGTGGGATATCCGGCATTCGGCATCAGCGCCAGCGTCATGCCCTCATGCTCCAGTTCCCGTGCCAGCTGCAGCATATGCCGGGCGCCGCAGATGCAGTTCAGCCCCAGGGCGTCCGCCTGGCCGCCCTTCTGCATGTGGGTGAAAAGATCCGCCGCTAAAATACCGTCCCTGGAAAAACCGTCCGCCTGCACCGCAAAGCTGACGATCACATAGGCCTGCGGGCACTTTTCCCGGATATACGCCGTGATTTCCTTCAGCCCATCGGTATTGGCGTTCGTCTCAAACAGAAAACATCTGGCTCCCTGCTCCAGAAAAAGATCTGTCACAAAACGGTACTCCGCCAACACATCCACATCCCCCGATGGGTTGGAAACCGGCCCGATATCGGCAAATACAAAAGCATCGTAGTCTGCCGCAGCCCGGGATGCCAGTTCCCAGGCTGCCCGGATGGTTTTTTCCACCAGTTCTTCGTCTCCCTGGAAAGCCATACGGTTCGCGCCAAACGTATTGGTCTTCACAGCCCGGCATCCGGCTTCCAGATACTCCCGGTGGATCTCCTCAATCAGCTCCGGCTGGCGGATACTGGCCAGCTCGCACCCGGTTCCGATGGAATGCGTTTTCCGGGAATAATAGGTGCCCATCCCCCCGTCAAACAGTAAAATGTGTTCCCTGATATATTCTCTGATCTCCATATCCTTCCCCTTATCCTAAAACTTCCTTTGCCACATCCGCAGATGCTTTCGCGTCCTTCGTATAATAATCTGCACCGATCTCCCGGGCGTACTCCGGCGTCAGGACTGCCCCGCCCACAAAAATTTTGCAGGGATGTCCGGACGCCCGCAGCGCCTCAATCGTTCTTTTCATGGAAACTACCGTGGTTGTCATCAATGCGGAGAGCCCCACCAGCCGCACATTTTCCGAGACAGCCGTATCCACCACTTTCTGCACCGGAACATCCCTTCCCAGGTCAATCACCTGATATCCGTAATTCTCCAGCACCACCCGGACGATATTTTTGCCGATGTCGTGAATATCCCCCTCCACCGTAGCCATCAGGATCTTTCCTTTGGAAACGCTCTCTCCGCCCCGCTGTGCGATCCGCTCTTTGATCAGGTCGAACCCGGCGCAGGCCGCGTTGGCGGAGTTGATCAGCTGCGGGAGAAAAATCTCCTGTCTCTCATATTTTTCTCCCACCACATCCAGCGCCGGGATCAGTTCCCGGTTGATCACCTCTAATTCCGGCATGGTTTCCAAAAGCTGTGCCGTCAGCTCTCTCGTCTCCTGCTTCAGCCCCTTCAAAACAGCGGCTTCCACCGTCATGCCCCCATGCTTTCCACTCTGCTTCGTCTCGCCCTCTCCCTGAGATATCCCCGCAAACCGCCCGATATAGGCGGCGCACTGCGCGTCCTCGCCGGACAGCGCCCGGAACGCATACACCGCATCCATGATTTCCTTCTGATTGGGGTTCACGATCGGCAGATTCAGGCCGCAGCACATCGCCTGTGTCAGAAAGCTGACCGTAATATGCTTCCGCTCCGGCAGGCCAAAGGAAATATTGCTGACCCCCAGCACACAGTGCAGCCCCAGCCGCTCATGTACCAGACGCACCGCCTTCAGCGTCTCCGCCGCCTGTTCCTGCTGGGCGGATATCGTCAGCGTCAGACAATCAATCAGTACATCTTCCCGCGGAATACCATGAGACTCCGCCGCCCGCAGGATTTTTTCCGCCAGCGCAAACCGTTCCTCCGCCGTCCGGGGAATTCCGTTTTTATCCATGGTCAGCCCAACAACCGCCGCGCCGTACTTCTTCACCACAGGCAGAACCGCGTCCAGCGTCTCTTCCTCCCCGTTGACAGAATTCACAATCGCCCTGCCGCTGCAGGCTCTCAGCCCCGCCTCGATCGCCGCCGGGTCGGAGGAATCGATCTGCAGCGGCAGGGAAACCACGCTCTGCACCGCCCGCACCACATCTGCCATCATCGCAGGCTCGTCAATCCCCGGCAGCCCCACATTGATATCCAGGATATCCGCCCCGGCGTCCGCCTGCTCAATAGCCCGCTCCATAATATAATTCAGATCATGTTCTTTCAACGCCTGCTGGAACCGTTTCTTCCCGGTTGGATTGATCCGCTCCCCGATCACACGGACGCCGCCAAACTCCGCCATCTGTCCGGCAGAACAGACTCCCCTGCGCCTCACCGGACGGATATCCTCCGCCGCTTTGCCCAGGGCGCAGATTTCCCGGATAAAGTCCGGCGTCGTTCCGCAGCAGCCGCCCAGAATGGAAACCCCAAGCTCTGCAAAAGACTTCATCTGCCTGCCAAACTCCGCTGCATCCATGCGGTACGTCCCGGTAGCCGGATCCGGCAGCCCGGCGTTTGGCTTGATGATCAGTGGTTTCTCCGTCCACTGGCGCATTTCCTGAATCAGGGGATAGATCTCTGCCGGCCCCAGGGAACAGTTGATCCCCATGGCGTCTACGCCCAGACCATCCAGCGTGGCCGCCATAGCTGCCACGGTTGTGCCTGCAAATGTTCTGCCGTTCGCCTCAAAACTCATCGTCACCCACACCGGGAGGCTGCTGTGTTCTTTTGCTGCCAGAACCGCCGCTTTCACCTCATAGAGGTCTGTCATCGTCTCAAAAATCACCAGGTCCGCACCAGCCTGCTCTCCCACAGTCACCAGCTCCGCAAAAATATGATAGGCTTCCTCAAAGGCCAGTGTGCCAATCGGCTCCATCAGTTCCCCGATGGGACCCACATCCAGCGCCACCTTCGCCCTTCCGTCCGCCGCCCGCTTTGCCGCCGAGATGTTGGCTTCCAGTACTTCCTGAACGGAATATCCTGTCCCCCTCAGCTTGTGGGCGTTGGCGCCAAAGGTATTTGCGTAAATCACATCGCTCCCGGCATCGATATAACAGCTGTGGATCTGTTCCACAATCTCCGGATGCTGCATTCCGAAAATCTCCGGCCTTTCTCCCAGTCCCAGGCCGGCAGCCTGCAGCATTGTTCCCATAGCGCCGTCTAAAATCGTCATTTTTCCCATCGTTTCCTTCCTTTTTCGCTCTCTTCAAAGCCAATTTTCGTTGTCATCGTCACCCGGCACGCCGTTTTCTTTCCGTCAACTTCACTCCCGGCGCCTGTCTTCGTCCTCTGAATAGGGACATCGGCCGGACATACTGCAGGATCCGCACCCGCTCCCGCACGGCTGCTGCGGTTCCTTTGCAACTCCATACACTGCTGTCACAGATTTCCGCGGAATCAGGATCTGGCTGTCTGTCACGGTGAGTCCGATCCGTCTGCCCGTATCCAGAAGCCGGCAAAGGGCGGTCTGTGTCCCCACCGGGAAATCCCCGTAACCAGGGCAAAGACGGCAGGTGAGAAATAAACCTTCTGCCTCTATGCGGCTCCCCAGATCCTCCTCAAAACAATCACAGACCTTCTCCGCCGCCGCGCTGGCGCAGGCATCCAGGATCACCGCGTCGGCCATATCTGTAACCTTCAGGCGCATCAGCATCTGTTCCACCTGCGTGCCCAGAGTCGCCGCCATCACAACCGCTTCCCTGCACGGCATCAGCAGATCCCGGATTTCCTGCCCTTTGGCCGGCAGGCCGCTGATTTCCCCATTCCAGACCGGCAGTCGGCGCCAGACCAGGCGGGGCGCCGCAATCTCTCCGACGGTACGTATCCCCTTCTGTATCTGCCATGCGATCCCGGTCTGCATATCCTGTCCCCGGTATCCCAGATAACGCAGAACCTGTTTTGGATCCGGGTCTGTCATCCGCGCTTCGATCATCAGCAGCCTCCCTTTTATCCGATCTTTTCGTTACTGTCCACTCCGTTCACAGTAACATCTTTTCATCCAGTTACTTTTCTGTCAGCTAATATCTACATTATATAATTTTAATGAAAAAAAGCAAATTCAAAAAAAATAAAAAAACAGTTGACATTCAAAAACAGATGACATATAATATGTCTTGCGTCGCGGGAAAGCGGGAGCATGATCGAACGGGGTGTGGCTCAGCTTGGCTAGAGCGCCTGGTTTGGGACCAGGAGGCCGCAGGTTCGAATCCTGTCACCCCGACTGAGTATGCGGGTGTAGTTCAATGGTAGAACACCAGCCTTCCAAGCTGGATACGTGGGTTCGATTCCCATCACCCGCTTCTGTTTTGTAAAAAACAGATGTGTGTCCGTAGCTCAGCTGGATAGAGCAACGGCCTTCTAAGCCGTGGGTCGGGGGTTCGAATCCCTTCGGGCATATTGTTATGAAGTGCCGTCAGGCGGACAGGCTGTTTTTGTTTCTCAGACGGATACTTTTATAATATGGTGGGTATAGCGCAGCTGGTTAGCGCGCCAGATTGTGGCTCTGGAGGCCAAGGGTTCGAATCCCTTTATCCACCTTGACTGGTATTGCAGCAGACAAAAGGTTAATGGGCTATCGCCAAGCGGTAAGGCACAGGACTTTGACTCCTGCATTCGCTGGTTCGAATCCAGCTAGCCCAGTTCTTATGTTCATAAGGGTGTGTAGCTCAGTTGGTAGAGCACTTGACTTTTAATCAAGTTGTCCCGGGTTCGAGCCCCGGCACGCTCACTGTAAGGGATATCGCAGGATATCCTTTTTTTATTGCATTCACAGATAGCGGAGCGTGAATTCTGCACGCTTCCCTTTTTCCCATTCCATCACCATATAGGAGGGCCTCCCGTTTTTCTGCCGCGGATCGGACGTACTTCCGGGATTCAGAATTGTCAGCATCCGCTCTTCTAAGAGCAGGGGGATGTGCGTATGTCCAAACATCACAATATCTGCATTCCGGCGCAGCCCTTCCCGGGCTACGCGATCCAGGGTCGTATTCACGCCATAGCAATGTCCATGGGTCAGGAAGATTTTATGATGATCCAGCAGGATTTCCTGATCCCTGGGAATGGCCGTATCCC
This sequence comes from uncultured Lachnospiraceae bacterium, assembly GCA_944380065.1. Classification (GTDB taxonomy): domain Bacteria; phylum Bacillota; class Clostridia; order Lachnospirales; family Lachnospiraceae; genus Eubacterium_I. Next base: position 12,343 of record CALWGM010000029.1, on the reverse strand, counting down.
GGTCGCTGTTTCCTTTCACCCGCTCCATCGGACAGGCTGCAAGACTCTGTATGTACTCTTCATCTCCCTGAATATCCCCCAGATGGATCAGCAGGTCGATGGGTTTCTCCCGCTCTATGATCTCCCGTATTTCTTTTCTATGGCCGTGTGTATCACTGACAATCAGAACTTTCATCTGCTTCTTCCCTTCCCGTGCGCCCAAAATTACCTTCGCAATGCGGCAATTCCCCATAGAACACAAAAAGGCACAGGATGAATCTTTCATCCCGCACCTCTTCGTGCTTCTTTCCTGCAAATCATTTTTCTGCTGCGGCTTATGCTCCCTGCCGCAGCCTTTTCCTAACTCTCCCATCTGCATCCCGCCGCGGAGCAGTTTGTCTATCCCTGCCGCAGGACATCCGCCAGACGTTCCCGCATCATCCGCAGGGCATTTCCGCGGTGACTCCTGGCATTTTTCTCTTCCGGGGAAAGCTCCGCTGTGGAACAATCCAGATCCGGCACATAAAAGATCGGGTCATAGCCGAACCCGTTTTCCCCGGCTGGCCGGTCGCCGATATAGCCTTCGATGGTTCCCCGCACCACAATCGGCTCCCGTCCCGGCACTGCCGCTGCGATGGCACAGACAAAACGAGCCGTCCGTTTTTCGCGGGGCACGCCCTGGAGCCGGTCCAGAAGCATCTGGTTCTTGATCTCATAGGAAGTATCCTCCCCGGCATAACGTGCCGAATAAATGCCTGGCTCCTTATTCAGATAATCGATCTCCAGCCCCGAATCGTCCGCCAGCACAATATCATCACAGCAGGCTGCCACCGCCTGCGCCTTGATCCATGCATTTTCCTCAAATGTCGTCCCGTCTTCCACAATATCCACAGAGATACCCGCTTCCTTCATCGATAAAATCTCCACCGGGAGATCTCCCAGAATCTGACGGATCTCTGCCATTTTATGCTGGTTTCCTGTCGCAAAAATAATTCTCTGTCTCATATGTACTCCTTCCGCTTCGGCGGCTTCGGCCCAAGATACTGGTACAGTGTCGTCCGCAGCATCCCGTTATAGATTTTCCGTTTTTTATCCGCCTTTTTCCCGATATACCGTTCTGTATCCTCATAAGAAGAAATCAGATACTCCGACCAGCTGTCCAGCCGCCCAAAGGCCTGGCCGATCTCCCGGTAAAGCTCCGGAAGCGCCGACTTTTCCTCCAGGCGCTCGCCGTAGGGCGGGTTGGTAATCACAAAACCGTACTTTTTCGGATGGTTCAGATCCCGCACCGCCCGCTGCTGGAAATGGATGAGATGATCGACCCCTGCGCGCCGGGCATTATCCCTGGCCGCTTTGATAATCTCACCGTCAATGTCGTATCCCTGGATATGGGTCTCCACCGACAGATCCACCATCTCCCGCGCTTCCTCGAAGCAGTCCTCCCACAGCTGCGGACGGATCAGATTCGTCCAGGACTGCGCGGTAAATGTCCGGTTCATCCCGGGCGCGATCCCGGCCGCGATCAGCGCCGCCTCAATGGGGATCGTCCCGCTTCCGCAGAAAGGATCCACCAAAATCCGGTCGCCCTTCCAGGGCGTAAGCAGAATCATGGCCGCCGCCAGCGTCTCCGTGATCGGCGCTTTGCTGCTCAGGATCCTGTACCCCCGTTTATGCAGCGATTCGCCGGAAGTATCCAGTCCAATTGTCACCTGATCCTTATTCAGAAATACGCGCAGCGGATAAGAGGCCCCGCTCTCCGGAAACCAGCTGATTCCATAAGACGCCTTCATCCGCTCCACAATCGCTTTCTTGACGATCGACTGGATATCAGACGGACTGAACAGCCTGCTTTTGACAGAGGATGCCTTGGCCACCCAGAACCTGGCGTCCTCCGGCAAATACCGCTCCCACGGCAGGGCTTTCACGGCTTCAAACAGTTCGTCAAACGTCTCCGCATGGAATTCTCCTGCCTTTAAAAGCACCCGCTCCGTCGTCCGCAGATTCACATTCGCCCGGCAGACAGCCTCCGCGTCGCCCTCAAATGTCACTCTTCCGTCTTCTGTTTTTATAATATCATACCCCAGGTCATAAATCTCCCGCTTCAAAACAGCTTCCATCCCGAAATGGCAGGGCGATATAAATTCATACATTTCCATAGAAATTCTCCTTTTTCATCTGTCCATTATAAGCGGTTCTCCTCTGCGCTGTCAACCTCCCCGGAACAGGCGGCAGAAGGCGTGACGCGAAGGATATCCCTTCTTTCTGTCCGGATCCTTCCTGTACGCATAAAAAGAACAGGCTGCCTTTGCGCAGCCTGCCCCAGTGCCCATGCCGGATCCAACTCTGCCCGGCACAGATGCCTGTACTCTTTTCCTCAGCGGCAGTTCTTTCCGCTGTCAGATGCATTCTGACCTGCATCTGCAGTATTTTTTCCACAATTTGTCGTTCTGTTTGTGGATTTATTCTGAGCCTTACTCTGGGCTTTATTCTGAGACTTGTTCCGTGCTTTTCCGGTACTCGCCTCGTTCGTATAATCATTGTCAGCAGAATAATTCTTTGCCATGCTTCGTTACTCCTTTCCGGGATTTACTCCTGTTTTGTAATTTACACGGCTATTATCTGTATTTTTCAGGACTCTTATGCATCATTTTCATAAAATTTCAGCCATCCTATGAATCTGATGCATCCCGGCCCGGACAATGCTTTACAGCTTCTTCAGTGTGTCAGTTCAGAAAACAAAATAAACACCGCCAGCACAATTCCCAGAATGATCAGCGTCCCGTACCAGCTGTTCAGCTTTACCTTGCCCAGCCGGATATCCCAGCCTTCATTTTCTTTGAATTCCGCGTGGAAGCCCCGCTCCGGATTATGCACCTGCTCATTGATCTCATCCGCAGACATCTCACCCAGGCGTTTCATGCGTTCCTGCGCGGTTTCCCCTGCTTCTTCTTCCGGCAGTTCCTCTTCCTCCGGCGTATCCTCTCCCTTTTTATGGGCGATGATCATTTCGGCGACTTTCTCCGGATCGCCCAGCTTGCGCATCACCTGCTCCAGGGTCTTTCCACCGGCCATCTCCTCATTGATATAATTTTCATACAGAGCAATCTGCTCATCCAGTTCCTGCGGCATCAGGTGATCCATCAGCCGCAGTTTTAATACATACAAAAATTCATCCATTCCCGTTCTCCCCGTCTGTCAAACGCTGCCGCCGCATGCGGCGGCAAAATCCATATTACCAGAAATTAAATCCGTTTCCGCCGCCATTTCCGAAGCTGAACTCTTCCTGGCTCCCCTGGCCGTTCTGTCCCGCGGATCCCTGCAGTGCGGAAGTATCCTGCTCGGAAGCATTATCCAGCGTTACGGAAACCTTCTGTTCCTCATAGCCGTTTCCGCTGTTTCTCTGCAGGGTGATCTCTACCGTCTCGCCTGCAGAATAATATTGAAGCTCACTCTTCAGTTCATCAATGCCGGTCAGCGCCGTATCATTGACCGCCGTAAGAATATCCCCTTCCTGGATCCCGGCTTTGCCGGCCGCGCCATCCTCCAGCACAGAATACACCAGCACGCCCTCCGGCACACCATACATCTGAACGGCCTCAGCCGACACATCCTGTCCGGTAATATTCAGGCAGCCATAATTCTCGGTCAGCTTCGTCCTGGTCTCCTGCGACATCAGATCCTCAATGATCGGCTGCGCTGTGGCCATGGGAATCGCAAAGCCCATGCCCTCTACCTGTTCGCCGCCATATTTTGCACTGTTAATTCCGATCAGCTCACCTTTCCTATTAAACAGGGCGCCGCCGCTGTTCCCGGGATTGATGGCTGCATCCGTCTGCAGAAGAGTAGCCGTTGTGCCCTCCACCGTCACTTCGCGGTCCAGTGCGCTGACTACGCCGGATGTCACCGACTGTCCCAGGCCAAGGGCATTGCCGATCGCCACCACGCCGTCGCCAACCTGCAGACTCTCAGAATCACCAATGGTGGCGATGGAGATACTCTCCAGATCCTCCGCGCTGATATCCGAAAGCGGGATGGACACAACCGCAAGATCATTGTCCGGATCCGTTCCCTTCACCTGCGCACTGTAAATAGCCTCCTGGGAATCATTGAAGCATACGGTCAGTTCCTCCGCCCCTTCCACCACATGGTAGTTGGTCACGATCAGAAGCTCTGTATCCGTTTTGGAAACAATTACCCCGGAACCGCTTCCCTGGCTCTCCTGCTGATAAGTGCCAAACAAAGTCTGAACCTCTGAAATCCCCTTTGTGGTGATCGCCACAACGGAAGAGCTGCACTGTTTGGCGATCTGGGAAACAGAATACGCTGTCCCGCCGGACGCCGTATCGTCTGACCCCTCATCACTTCCGGAAGCCGTGGAGAGCTTTTCCGCATTCGTAGACACGGAAACTGCCGGAATGGCATTCTTCCCAATCGCATAGGAACCGATGATGCATCCTCCCACGATCACCCCGCAAAGCACGGCGCAGGCAATCGCCTTTGCGTAGTTGCTCATATGCTTTTTATGCTTCTGCGGCATGGAACCTGGCTCTGTTCCCTGTCCGTTCTGCGACGGTTCCGCGCGCCGGTAGGAATACCGGTACTGGCTGTTGGGCGCTCCCTGCTGCCCCACGGCCTGGCCGGACGCTCCGGCCGCCTCCTGCTGCCCCGCGTGAGCTCCCGATGCATCCGCCGAACCGCCCATGCCCTGTGCGGCGTCTGTCTCCGGCTGGACGCCGGCTCCGGAAGTTCCCCCGGCAGAAACAGCGCCTTCCTCTGCAGACTCTTTCTCCGCAGCCGTCATCTCTTCCGGGATCACCACATCATCCTCTGCAAAAATATCTTCCTGCTGCTCTATATCCTGAATCTGATTGTCACGATCCTCCCCGCGGGATTCTTCAGAATTAAAATCATTTCTCTTTTTTTCATTCTCAAGCATCTTACATGCCTCCTTTATCCTTGATGATTATATAATAAAAACTCCTTGTTGTAAATTTATGTTTTTTATGTGAAAGAATCGTGAACATGCCTTCCGCCATATCCGATCCTGTGCGCGGCTTCCCCCTCTTTGCCGCGATAAAAAAGAAATGCCACACCCCCGGTCTGCCCGGAACTGTGGCACTCTGTCTCTATAGAAATTCCCCTATGCTGTATCAAACAGTTTGTTTTCTCTTTTATTCTTCTGTCTCAGGCACATCCTCCGCAGCTTCCGCCTGATCCACTAAAGTCAGCCCGACATAATTCTCCTCATCCCCCGGATCCTGCAGTACCAGGCCAACCGTATTTCCATCATCATCCAGAACATTCATCACATACCAGCAGCTGCTGGTGTTCGCCAGAGGGTTCTCCAGGATCACGCAGAAATGGTAATTTCCCTCTTCATCCTCAGGCCCCTGGTAAAATGTCATGGAGCAGACATAACTTCCCAGGCTGTCCTCCTCATCCAGATACCCCACGCCCAGGCTGTCTCCGCCAAACGCCCACATGGAGCCGTCATTTTCACAGGTATAATATCCGTAAATGCCGACAGAATCATCCTCCACCGGAGTGAGAGTGATCTCTGTACCGTCTTCTAATGTCAGGATCTGTGTATCCGCAGCATCCCCGCTGCTTTCTTCCTCCCCGGACTCTTTCTCCGCCTCATTGACGGATCCGCTGTTATTCCGGGTTTCATCCGTACCGCAGGACGCCAGCATCATCCCAAAGGTCAGGCACACCCCTAAAATCAGCGGTTTTATCATCTTTTTCTTCATTTTGGATCACCCCTCATTTTTTCTCCATTCCATTTGAGTATCCCCGGCGGCAGCACCGCCGGGGACATCATTTATCCTGTCCGGGAGTCAGTATGTGATTTCCCTGACCAGGACATCAGATTTATGATCTTGCATTTCTGCGCTTTCTTGTGATCACCACAGCGCCTGCTCCGGCTGCTGCCACGATCAGCCATAATGCCGCCTGGTTGGTATCGCCAGTCTTTGCATTCTTGGAGGTTGTCGTCGTGCTGCCTTTGCCGCCGTCTGTATCAGAACCAGCGGTTCCCGGATCTGTTGTGCCAGGGCCTGCAGGCTGGTCAATCTGTGCTGCTGTAAAGCCGGCTTCCGTAATGATACCGCCTGTATAGCTCTGATCGCCAACGGTCAGGGTAACTCCTTCCGGAATCACAACCTGCGCGCCGCCGGATACGTTCAGAGTCTTCACTACAGAAGTAGCCTCCACGTTCCATACTGCATCATCGGTCAGCGTCATATTAATGTCGTTTCCGCCATTGTAATTTACCAGATTGGCCACATGTCCGATATCGAAGTAATGGGTCATATCAAAGTAAATATTCTGCTCATCCAGAATTGCAGCTGCTGCTTCAGCATTATCGTATGCATAGCCGCCATTCTCTTTCACTTCCTCAGAACCATCATAAGTCACATGGATCGCTGCAGTGGAGGCGGCTGCGCCGTCCAGAGTCGCGCCTTTGCCCAGGTTTACATTCAGGGTTGTGGCTTTCAGCGCACCATTTACGCTGTGATCAGAACCGGACGCATTGTAAATATTTCCGGAATAATCACCATTGGTGAAGGTGAAGTTCTGAACAGAACCATCATTCTCAGCTGCCGCAGTATTAAATCCTGCATTCTCCTCATGGTACGGCTTAAAGTTCATACCGCCGCCGTTTAAGTTCGCCGGATCATCTGCTGCCATCATACCGCCGTTGGTAGCGTCATCGTTGTCCATTACCTGGATCAGCACGCCGCCGTTGTTCAGTACCGAGCTGTCTACTGTCGCGTCTACGGTTTCACCGGAAGAACCGGATTTTACCAGGAAGGTAGCATAGCCGGAATTTACTTCTGTACCGTTCTCAATGACAATATCATTTTCACCCTGGTGAACCATGAAACCGAAGGTGTCGGAGTTGATCACAGTATTCTTGCTTTCATCTGCCACATAAGTATAATCTGTCTCGCCGGTTGCGCTCTCTAAAACATAGCTGTGCCCGTCCACAATATCAGTATAGGTTGCGGAACCGCCGGTAAAGATCGTGCCGTAAGTACCTACATTCATGGTCGCGCCTGCAAAGGTTTCTACTGCAGCGCCGATGGCGTAGGTACCATAACCAGAACCATAATTGGTGGTATACGGATTATCAACGCTGTCATAAATCTGACTCTGACCGCCCTGGGAATTTGTCTCCTCCTGGATCAGATTTTTGGATTCATCCGCATTGTTCAGTGTCAGAGATGTATTGTACACATTCAGATACATGTTGGATCCGGAATCTGTAGACAATACCGCCCATGCGCCTGCTTCTGTGGTAGAGTCCACCACATGCATGGTAGAGTTATTTCCCATCAGGTTGGTGGTACGGGAGCTTCCCATAATACCAAGGATCCAGGGCGGAGCCACCATGGTTGCCTGATCCGGGGAATTCATGTAATCGCCGTGCAGTGTGCCGCCATGGGAGATCAGCGTAGAGTTATCCACTAAAACGGTTGCGCCGCCGTCCGCAAAGATCGGCATCACAGCCACGCCTTTTGTCTCAATATAGGAGTCCTTGATCGTCACATAAGAATTTCCATAAACAGCAACCGCACTTCCCTTGCCGGAGAAATCACAGGTATCTGTTCCGTTCGCCGTAGTATCCATCATGATCTTCGCATTCCTGATCTCATAATCACGGTCAACAACAATAATTCCGTTATGTCCGGTTGCGCTGTCATTGATTTCCACATTCACTGCGCTGCCCGCGTCATAACTTCCGGCTACAATGCCTTCTTCATTGGAATATGTCTCGTAATCATCGCCTTTGACAAACAGTGTTGCATAGTATGCATAGTCGTTGTCTGACACAGTCTTGCCGCCGCTGGACCAGGAACCGAGAATACCCACATAATAGTTTCCATCTTCCTTTACTACCAGATTGTCCGCGTAAATCGTGCAGTCGGTGTATTCCATACCGTCAACAGTCAGGGTTACATCTTCCGGAACTACAACTTTGGAAGCACCGGTAATGGTCAGGCTGTTGATCACAGATGTATCATCTACATTCCAGACAGCACCATTTTCCAGCGTTACATCAATATCGTTTCCGCCGTTGTAATCAATCAGGTTTGCAACGTGACCAATATCAAAATAGTGAGTCATATCAAAATACGTATTCTGATATTCCTTCACAAAATCCGCCGCTTCCTCTACCGTTTCAAATGCATCTCCGCCGTTCGCTTTTAACTCCGCCGATCCGTCATAGGTTACATGAACAGCCGCTGTGGAAGCCACCGCTCCGTCCAGGGTAGCGCCTTCACCCAGCTTCAGTTCCACTGTTGTTCCCTTCAGCGGTCCATTTTCGCTGTTGTCGGAACCGGATGCATTGTAAATATTGCCAGAGTAATCACCGTTGGTAAAGGTAAAGCTCTGTACGGTTCCGTCATTCTTACTCTCTGTCTCGCCGGATCCGCCGCCAGGCATACCCATTCCAGGATCGCCGCCGCCAGGCAACTCACCAGGTGCCCCGCCAGGGCCGCCAGGCATACCCGGACCGCCTGCATTACCGCTGTCCTCTGTCACACGGAAGCCTGCATTCTCCTCATGATACGGCTTGAAATTCATTCCGCTGCCATTCAGGTTCGCCGGATCATCCGGATCCATCATTCCACCGTTGGTTGCATCGTCGTTATCCATAACCTGAACCAGCACGCCGCCATTTTCAATCTCAGCATCATCTATCGTAGCAGTCACTTCTTCATTAGCAGATCCAGATTTTACCAGGAAAGTAGCATAACCGGAATTTACCTCTGTACCCTGTTCAATCGCAATCGTGTTTTCACCCTGATGAACCATGAAACCGAAGGTATCAGAATTGATCACGGTATTTTTGTCTTCCTTGGCTGTGTACGTCACCGTATCCTCTTCCTGCCCATTCGCGCTGGTCAGAGTATACTCTTCGCCCTCTACCAGACTCTTATAGGTTGCAGAACCGCCAGTGAAAATCGTTGCATAAGTGCCGACATTGATGGTTGCCCCGGCAAATGTCTCTTTTGCATTGCCAATCGCATAGGTACCATAACCGGAACCATAGTTTGTCGTATACGGATTATCCAGACTCTCATAAATCTGGCTCTTGCCGCCCTGGGAATTCGTCTTCTCCTGGATCAGATTCTGGGATTCATCCGGATTATCCAGTTTCAGGGATGTATTGTACACATTCAGCACCATATTCTGTCCGGAATCTGTAGATAATACTGCCCATGCGCCAGCTTCTGTCTCAGAATCAATCACATTCATGGTAGAATTATTGCCCATCAGATTGGTTGTACGGGAGCTTCCCATAATGCCCAGAATCCAGGGCGGAGCTACCATGGTCGCCTGATCCGGTGAATTCATGTAATCGCCATGAAGTGTTCCGCCGTCCGAATACAGCTTGGACTTCTCTACCGTCACGGTGGCGCCGCTGTCCGCGAAAATCGGCATGGTAGCCACACCGGCCGTATGAATCGTGGAACCTGTAATCTTCACATTAGAATCACCATAGACTGCGATCGCACTTCCTTTGCCGGAAAAATCGCAGGTATCTTTCCCGTCTGCATCCGTCATCATGGTAATATCTGCATTTGAAATCGTGTAGTCGGTATCCTTGATAATGATGCCATTCAGACCAGAGCGCTCATCACTGATGACCACGCCATCCGCTTCACTCTCATTAATCGTCTCATAGGAATCAATGATATTTTTTGACTCGTCCTCATTTCCATAATTGGAAGCACTGGTATAATCCGTCTTCCCTTCCTCTGTTTTTACCAGAAGACCCGCAGTGTAAAGATAATCATTATCTCCGTTTTCCACATCGTTAATATTGTCGCCGCCGCTTCCCCAGGAACCTAATAAAGCATGATAGCCCTTCATACCATACTTATCCGTTACGACAGATGGATCGATCTCCACACTGGGCTGTCCGCCAGGACCTCCCGGGCCGCCAGGGCCACCCTCGCCGCCTTCCGGCGGTGTCTGCCCATCGCCGCCGGGAGCTGCCTCCCCTGAGCCAGGCTGATCTGCTCCCTGCTGTCCGTCATCTGCCTGCAGCGCAATACTGTTGTCGTCAGTCTCAGAAGTTTCCTCTGCATCTGACTTCTCCTCTTCCTTCACAGGCGCAGATTCCTCAGAAGAAGTCTCCTCCTCTGCCTTCACAGCCGCAGATTCCTCAGAAGAAGTCTCCTCCGCGTCATCCACATTTTCAGACGTGTCGGCATCCGCTTTCTTCGTCGGCTCTTCCTCTGCAGCTTCTTTCTCCACTGCCGTATCGGCCGCCGGTTCTGTCGCCAATGCCGTGCCGGCGCACATGGAAACGGACAAGCTCATCGCCATCATGACCGCCAGCATCCGCCGCACTTTCTTGTTTTTCATGTGTTTCCCTCCTTTTAGTTTATTTAGATACCGTGCTCTCGCACAATGATCCAACCGCTCCAGGTACTTCGCCTGTTTCTGATAAGATACGATCCTTTTCTCCCCGGTCTCTTCCAGAAACACTCATTTCTATACATTTTCAATAAAAATCCCAATGAAAATCTGTCCGCGATTATTAAAAGTTTACCATCCGCAGTTTTCTCCAACAATGTCCTTTTCTTAGAAGAAAGTACGCTTTTTTAACAAAAAAGAACCGTTTTCCGGAACATTCCAAAGAACGCCCTTCCGGAAAACGGCCCAAAAACAACAAAAAAGTACATTGACCCAAAAAATATCTTATTTTCAGTTCAGCTCTGCGCTGCCCATCTACTTCCAGTCTTTATAAATGCCACGGTAAAACAGGCTTCCGGCCAGCACAAGGCTGATCACATCCGCAATCGCCTGCGCCGCCAGCACCCCATAATATCCCAGCAGACGCGAGGCAAGAAACAATACTGCAAGGAATATAAATCCCTGACGGCTGACCGACAGCAGAAATGACACCCCGATCTTTCCCGCAGACTGAAAGATCAGAGTCAGCAGCAGCACAATCCCCGCAAATGTCATGGTCACGACCTGAAGCCGCAGCATCAGGCTGCCGCCCTGCACAATCGTCGGGTCATCCATGAAAAACCGGATCAGCGGCACAGCCGCAGCAAAAACAACAGCAGACATAACAACGGCAGTTCCTGTGATTACCCTGAGGTTGAATCTCGTCAGCTTCTTCAGGTTATCTCTGTCTTTCGCCCCGAAAAAGTACCCAAACAAAGGCTGTCCGCCGTAAGCCAGGCCAATCAAAACAAGATTTACGATCGACACCGTTTTCATGGCGATTCCCATCGCCGCAATCTCCACATTCCCATAGGGCAGCAAAAAGTGGTTCAGAAAGATTACGCTCAGGCTCTGTACGATATTCATAATCGCTGCCGGGATCCCGATTCCAAGGATCTGCTTTTCATATTCACCGGAGATCCTGAAACAGCGCAGGTTCATGGACAGCACCTGGCTCTTTTTCAGCAAAACAACGGTACAGTAGATATCGGACGCAATATATCCGATCACGGTAGCGATCGCCGCTCCCCTGGCTCCCATCCCCAGGCCGCTAATAAAGATCGGATCCAGTATAATATTCAATACCGCTCCTATACTGCTGCCAAACATCGCCTCTTTCGACATCCCTTCTGAACGGAACAGGTTCGTATACACATAGGATGCCACAATAAAGGGAGAACCTGCTGCAATCCAGTAAAAATACTCAGCAGCAAATCCAACGGTATCACGGTCTGCCCCCAGCAACGGAAGAAGAATGTTCCCTGCCAGCAGGAAAAAAACTCCCAATATCAATCCAAGCAAATATCCGGCGTAAATACAGTGAGCGCTGACGTGTTTCACATCATCCTTTTTTGCCGCGCCAAGCAGCCGCGAAGTCAGGGAACATCCCCCCTGCGCAAACACATTTCCAAACGCCATCTGAATGGTCAGAACCGGGGCGCACAGCGACACGCCCGCTACCAGATCCGTATTTCCCACTGCCGCGATAAAATAGGTATCAGCCAGGTTATACACCAGCGTTATGACCATGCTGAGGACATTGGGTATCGTCAGTCGAAAATACGATTTCGGTATATTTCCATTGATCAGCAGCTTCTCATCCATGTTTACCCCTCCCTGTCATCTGTATAAAAAGTGTACTCTTTCATGCAGGGAAAAGATAGCTATTTTTCTCTCAAACACTGTAAATTCGTATCAATTTTTTTATTTTTTTCATGTATTGTCCCAGCTTTTGATGACGGAGCCAAAACAGATCCCTTCCCTTTTCCGCCTGCTTCAAGGCTCCCTGAAGGAATTTTCCCATGAAAAAACCTCTGGAAAATTCCAGAGGTTTTCATATTACGTGCGCGAGAGGATTCGAACCCCCGACACCTTGGTCCGTAGCCAAGTG
>CALWGM010000028.1 GCA_944380065.1 uncultured Lachnospiraceae bacterium | reverse complement strand
TCCCGGTCTTCCCCGTCAAAATCAGTAATCTTCTGTTTCTGGGCGATCTGTTTTACACTGGCCATCAGATCCCGGTACTCCGCCGCTTTTTCAAAATCCATCTCCGCCGCAGCCGCCCGCATTTTCTCTTCCAGATCCTTCAGAACCGGATCAAACTTCCCATTCAGGAAATCCACAGCCTGCCGGATCTGTTCCCGGTACTGTTCCTGGGACACATAGCCCTGGCAGGGAGCCAGGCACTGGTGGATGTGGTAATTCAGGCAGGGGCGTTCTTTTCCGATATCCCGCGGCAGCACCCGGCTGCAGGAACGCAGCCGGTACAGCTTGCGGATCAGTTCGATGGTATCCTTTACCGCCGCCGCACTGGTATATGGCCCATAATAACGGGACTTGTCTTTTTTCATCTGACGTGAAAAGAGGACCCTGGGATATGCTTCTCCCAGAGTCACCTTAATATACGGATATGTCTTATCATCCTTCAGCATCGTGTTGTACTTTGGCCGATGCTCTTTGATCAGATTGCATTCCAGGACGAGAGCCTCCAATTCAGAGTCAGTCAGAATATATTCAAACCGCGCAATATGCGTCACCATCTTTTCAATCTTCGGCCCTTTGTTCCGGCTGGACTGAAAATACTGGCGCACCCGGTTTTTCAGGCTGACCGCTTTACCGATATAGATGATCACGTCCCGGGCGTCATGCATCAGATAGACCCCCGGGTGATCCGGCAGTTTCTTTAACTCTTCCTGAATATCAAACATATGCCAATCCTAATCTTATTCTTCAAACGCTTCATCCGGAGCCGCATCCTCCGGGATCTCCGTCAGGTCGCTGACTGTCCCTTCCACATCGACAGGCTCGCGGGCAGCCCTCATCTCACTGAAAATATCCATAAACTCTTTCCCGGAGATCGTCTCGTGCTCATACAGATAGTCCGCAATCCTCTCCAGAATATCTATGTTCGCGTAAAGCATCTCCTTCGCGGTGTCATACGCCTTCTCCAGCATCTGCTTTACTACATTGTCCACTTTCGCCACAGTAGTCTCTGCAACCGTGGGCATCGCCCTGCCGTCCAGATACTGGCTCTCCACCGTCTCCATCGCCATCAGGCCGAATTCGTCGGACATACCCAGACGGGTCACCATCGCCCTGGCGATCTTCGTCGCCATCTCAATATCGTTGGCCGCCCCGGTAGTCACAGAATCGCACTTGATCTCCTCGGCGGCACGTCCGCCCATATAGGTCACCAGACGCGCTTCCAGCTCCGCCTTGGTCTCCAGATACTTCTCCTCCTCCGGAGTCTGCAGCGTATAGCCAAGAGCCCCCATCGTCCTGGGCACAATGGTGATCTTCTGAACCGGCTCAGAATCCTTCTGCAGGGCGCTGACCAGCGCATGTCCCACCTCATGGTAGGCAACCAGCCGTTTTTCCTTCGGTCCCATGATCCGGTCTTTTTTCTCTTTACCGGCAATGACCACCTCCACAGACTCAAACAGGTCTGCCTGGGTCACATATTTCCGTCCGTGCTTCACCGCATTGATGGCCGCCTCATTTACCATATTGGCCAGGTCAGAGCCCACGCAGCCTGCGGTAGCCAGCGCAATAGCGTCCAGGTCTACCGAGTCGTCCATCAGCACATTCCGGGAATGCACCTTCAGGGTCTCCACGCGCCCCTTCAGATCCGGCTTGTCAACGATCACCCGGCGGTCAAAACGTCCCGGACGCAGCAGCGCCTTATCCAGAACCTCCGGGCGGTTCGTAGCCGCTAAAATCAGCACGCCCTTGGAGCTGTCAAAACCGTCCATCTCAGCCAGCAGCTGATTCAGGGTCTGCTCCCGCTCGTCATTGCCGCCTCCGTAATGGCTGTCACGGCTCTTGCCGATGGCATCGATCTCGTCGATAAAAATGATACACGGCGCGGATTTCTGCGCCTCCTTAAACAGGTCACGGACACGGGACGCACCCACGCCCACGAACATCTCCACAAAATCCGAACCTGCCAGGGAGAAAAACGGGACTCCCGCCTCTCCTGCCACAGCCTTGGCCAGCAGGGTCTTACCGGTACCGGGAGGTCCCACCAGCAGGGCTCCCTTCGGCAGCTTGGCTCCGATGGCCGTATATTTATTCGGGTTATTCAGGAAATCCACCATCTCCTGCAGAGTCTCTTTGGCCTCATCCTGCCCGGCCACGTCACGGAACGTCACGCCGGTGCTCTTCTCCACATACATCTTTGCCGTGGACTTGCCGACGCCCATGATACCGCCGCTGCCGCCCATCCGCCGCATGGCGAACGCAAATACGCCCCAGATCAGGGCGATCGGTATGATAATACTGAGGATCTGCCAGATCACATTGGATGTATTATTGCTCTTTCCTGTGTATTCTACATTGTGCTCATCCAGAAACTCATACAGCCTGTCGTCTCCTAAGTTTACCGTATGGTAAGTGGTCTGGTACAGGGCGTTCTGCTGCTCCTTCGGCTTGATCTGGATCTGTCCGGAGGTAAAGACCACCTCCTCCACCTCTCCGTCTTCCACCATCTGCATAAATTCGGTGTAGGTAATCTCCTGGTTTGTCAGGCTGCTGACACGGTTCGTCAGAGAAGACACCATGAGCAGTACGACCAATGTGATCACCACCATCCAGAAAATACTCTGGCCGTTTCTTTTCTTATTATTGTTGTTATTTCCGCCGTTATCCGGTCTGTGTTCATCCATAAAAAATTACTTAATCCTGCGCATTCCGCGCAATCCTTTCTCTAAGTTTCCCGTCTGCGCCGCCACGGGCGCGTCTCCCGCCTGCCTTACGGCAGATTCTCTCATACATCGTATTATTATATTGATATTTTGCGGAGAAATCAATATTGTAAACGTGAACTTTTGCTGATTTTTTATAAAGTTTCTGTGAATTCCGCCGCGCGCCGTCCCGCAGGGCATGTTATCTCAGTTTACCGGAGACGGCGTTTTCCGGTGAGATGAAAAAATACCCGCTCCCCTGCCTGAGCAGGAGAATGCGGGCATTTCCTTTTATCTGTGATTTATTGTCCTGCGTATTCCAGCGCCCCGCGCACAAAATTTTCAAACAGCGGATGGGGGCGGTTCGGCCTGGACTTAAACTCCGGATGTGCCTGGGTGGCGATAAAACAGGGATGATCCGGCAGTTCCACCATTTCCACAATCCGCCCGTCCGGCGACAGACCGCACAGCCTCATGCCATGCTCCGCCAGGACAGACCGGTAATCGTTGTTGACCTCATACCGGTGGCGGTGACGTTCATGGATCGTCTCTTTTCCATAAACCGCAAAGGCCCTGCTTGTCTGATCCAGCACACAGGGGCAGGATCCAAGACGGAGCGTACCGCCGATATCCTCCACCCCGTTCTGATCCGGCATCAGAGCAATCACCGGATATTGGGTGGACGGATCCAGCTCGATGCTGTGGGCGCCCTCCAGGCCGCAGACATGGCGGGCAAACTCCACGATCGCCAGCTGCATCCCCAGACAAAGTCCCAGGTAAGGGATCTTATTTTCCCTCGCATAGCGGATGGCGGCGATCATGCCGTCAATCCCCCGGTCACCGAATCCGCCGGGAACCAGGACGCCCTGGACGCCATACAGGATTTCGTCCACATTTTCCTCCGTTACCTGTTCCGAATCCACCCAGCGGATGTTCACCGTGGCGTGGCAGGCGATCCCGCCGTGCTTTAACGCCTCCACCACAGAAATATAGGCGTCATGGAGCTGAGTATATTTTCCCACCAGCGCCACTTCCACCTCTTTCGTGGGATAGCGCAGCGCGTCCACCATATTGATCCAGTCTGTCAGATCCGGCTCCGGACAGTCTAACTTCAGACACTGGCAGGCCACCTGCGCCAGATGCTCCTTCTCCATGGCCAGCGGCGCTTCATACAGATATTCCACATCCAGATTCTGCAGTACACAGCTCCTGGGAACGTTGCAGAACAGGGCAATCTTGTCCCGGATCCCATTGTCCAGCGGATGCTCTGTCCGGCACACAATGATATCCGGCTGGATCCCCATTCCCTGCAGCCCCTTGACACTGGCCTGGGTGGGTTTGGTCTTCAGTTCCCCGGACGCATGCAGATACGGAACCAGCGTCACATGGATCAGGATCGCGTTGTCATGCCCCACCTCATGCTGGAACTGACGGATTGCCTCCAAAAACGGCTGCGACTCAATATCTCCCACGGTTCCGCCAACCTCGATGATAGCGATCTGCGTCTCGTCTGTTGTATAATCCCGGTAAAAACGGCTCTTGATCTCATTCGTAATATGAGGGATCACCTGGACAGTCCCGCCGCCATAGTCCCCGCGGCGCTCTTTCTGCAGCACAGACCAGTAAACCTTTCCCGTGGTTACATTGGAACGTTTGCTTAAACTCTCATCGATAAAACGCTCATAATGTCCCAGATCCAGATCCGTCTCCGCGCCATCGTCCGTCACAAACACCTCTCCGTGCTGGATGGGGTTCATCGTTCCCGGATCTATATTGATATACGGATCAAACTTCTGCATGGTCACCCGATACCCGCGGGCTTTCAGAAGCCGCCCCAGAGAAGCGGCCGTAATTCCTTTTCCCAGTCCGGATACTACTCCGCCGGTCACAAATACATATTTTACTGCCATTGACTTTCCCTCCTGCGATCAGTCCGGTCTGATCAGACAACTACGCTTTCCTGCAAAAGAACACCGGAGTTCTTAAAAAAAACAGTTCATATTATACTCCCGGCGGAGCTGGAAATCCACTCTTTTTTTTAAAAATACAATCCCATTTCACCTGTCACACCTGCCCCTGCAGGCCAAGGGCCATCATCAGCGGCACCGTGACCACGCTGAACAGCGTGGTGATAAAC
>CALWGM010000027.1 GCA_944380065.1 uncultured Lachnospiraceae bacterium | reverse complement strand
TCCCGACAGCCTGTTCCATCTGACTGTCTGCTACGGGGAATCTGAGATCTTATTTACATTTTATAAGGGGAGTCAGTGGGAGGCGGCGGACGCCGACGTGCTCCTGCGCGGCCGGGTGGACGTAGATCCGGCTGACCGCCGGGAGACGAAGGACCGGCTGAAGCGCAGGCTGTACCAGCTGCTTTCCGAGTTTACCGGCCAGACTCTGCCCTGGGGGACGCTGACCGGGATCCGGCCGACAAAAATCCCCATGACCATGCTGGAGGAAGGCCGTCCGGAGGATGAGATCCGGGCGCATATGAAGGAAAGCTATTTCGCGTCGGACGAAAAAATTGAATTGAGTATCGATGTGGCAAAACGGGAGCTGAAGCTGCTGTCACGGATTGATTATGAGGATGGTTACAGCCTGTATATCGGGATCCCGTTCTGCCCCAGCACCTGCCTGTACTGTTCTTTTGCTTCCTATCCTGTTGAGAAATGGAAAGCGCGGGTGGATGAGTACCTGGACGCCCTGTGCCGGGAAATCCGGGCGACGGCAGAACTGTGCCGGGACAAATATCTGAACGCGGTCTATATCGGCGGCGGTACGCCCACCTCCTTAGAGCCGCAGCAGCTGGAGCGGCTGATCTGTCAGGTGGGGGAGAGCTTCCATCTGTTTGATGAGAGAAAGCATATTGTCTACGGCGGGCTTTTGGAAGCAGAGGATGGAATGGTCAGCCGGGGGTTCGACGAGGCTTTCAGCGGGGAGGTCCATCCGAAGAACCATCTGTTAGAGTTTACTGTGGAGGCGGGAAGGCCGGACAGCATCACCAGGGAGAAACTGCAGGTGCTCCGGAATCACAATATTTCCCGGATTTCCATTAACCCTCAGACCATGAAGGAGGAGACCCTGCGGATCATCGGCCGGAACCATACGGTGGAGCAGACCCGCGAGAGTTTTGCCCTGGCCCGTGAGATGGGCTTTGACAATATCAACATGGATCTGATTGTGGGGCTGCCGGAGGAAACGATCGACGATGTGCGCCGCACCATGGAGGAGCTGAAGGCGCTGGCGCCGGATAATGTGACCATCCATTCCCTGGCAGTCAAACGCGCGGCCAGGCTGAAAATGAACTGGGAGGAATACGGGCATCTCCATATGGAGAATACCTGGGAGATCATCCGGCTGACGGCAGATTACTGCAGACAGATGGGGCTGGAGCCCTATTACCTGTACCGCCAGAAAAATATGGCGGGCAATTTTGAAAACGTGGGTTATGCGGCGAAGGGCAAAGCAGGTATCTATAATATCTTGATTATGGAAGAAAAACAGACTATAATGGCTCTTGGCGCAGGCGCCACCACCAAGGTGGTTACCGATCAGGGCCAGCATATTGAGCGGGTGGGGAATGTGAAGGATATTCTCAATTACCTGGAACGTGTGGACGAGATGATCGAACGGAAGGCAAACCTGCTGGAAAAGTGTGAGCGCAGCGGGGCGGCAAAGACCCTGCATTGAAAGAAACGGAGGATACACAGTGGCTTTAAAGAAGAAACCGGTCAACGGAATGAAGGATATTATGCCGGATGAGATGCGGATCCGGGATTATGTACAGGGCGTGATCAGAGATACGTACCGCGCCTTCGGTTTTACCCAGATCGAGACCCCCTGTATGGAGGACATCGCGAACCTGAGCAACAAACAGGGCGGTGAAAACGAGAAACTGATTTTCAAGGTATTAAAACGGGGTGAGAAGCTGAAATTAGAGAGCGCACAGAGCGAGGCGGATCTGGTGGATTTCGGCATGCGCTATGACCTGACGGTGCCGCTGTGCCGGTATTACGCGAACCATGCCAATGATCTGCCGTCCCCGTTCAAGGCGCTGCAGATGGGAAATGTGTGGCGGGCAGACCGTCCCCAGAGAGGGCGTTACCGCCAGTTCATGCAGTGCGACATTGATATTTTGGGAGAGCCCTCCAACCTGGCAGAGATCGAGCTGATCCTGGCTACTACCACCACGCTGGACCGGATTGGGTTCCGGAATTTTGAGATCCGCATCAACGAGCGGCGGATCCTGAAAGCCATGGCGGCCTACAGCGGCTTTCCGGAGGAGGACTACGACACGGTATTTATCATCCTGGATAAAATGGACAAGATCGGGCTGGACGGCGTGGCGGAAGA
This sequence comes from uncultured Lachnospiraceae bacterium, assembly GCA_944380065.1. Lineage (GTDB taxonomy): Bacteria > Bacillota > Clostridia > Lachnospirales > Lachnospiraceae > Eubacterium_I. The sequence continues at coordinate 42,303 of CALWGM010000027.1, read as the reverse complement.
GCTGGCCAAAGAAGGCTACGCGAAGGAGTCCATTGAGAAATATCTGGCGCTGTTTACCGGCGTGGAGCAGGCTGAGGACGGCGTGGCATACCTGGCAGAAACCCTCGGCGATTATTTGGAGGCGGATGTGGTAACCAACATGCAGGAGATCGCCCAGGCAGTCAACGCGGCGAAGACAGCGAAGTTTGAGCTTGTTTTTGATCCTACCCTGGTGCGGGGCATGTCCTACTATACCGGGACGATCTTTGAGATCGCGATCCCTGAGTTCGGCGGCAGCTGCGGAGGCGGTGGGCGTTATGACAGGATGGTGGGGAACTTTACCGGAAAAGATGTGCCGGCCTGTGGATTTTCCATTGGTTTTGAGCGGATCATCCTCCTTCTGATGGAGAATGGCTTCCAGGTGCCCGACCAGCCGAAGAAGGTGGCATATCTGATCGAGAAAGGCTTTCCCGGCGGGCGTCTGGCAGAGGTGATCCGGCAGGCGCAGGAGGCCAGAACCCGGGGGCAGCAGGTGCTGGTGGTGCGCATGAATAAGAATAAGAAATTCCAGAAAGAGCAGCTTGCAAAAGAAGGCTATGAGGAATTTGTAGATTTTTATAAAAATTAGAAAAGACAGCAGCAGGAGGAAGAGAACATGGCAGAGTCGATGCGGGGGCTGAAGCGCTCCCACAGATGTACAGAGGTTTCCGGCGCCAATATCGGCGAGCAGGTCACCGTTATGGGCTGGGTGCAGAGAAGAAGAAATCTGGGAAGCCTGATTTTTATAGATTTGAGGGACAGAAGCGGTCTTTTGCAGATCGTGTTTGACGAGCCGCAGGTGGGAGCGGAAGGATTTGCGAAAGCGGGTACTTTAAGAAGCGAGTATGTGATCGCTGTAGAGGGAATCATCCAGAAACGTTCCGCCGCAGTGAACGAAAACCTGAAGACCGGCGACATCGAGGTGATCGCCAGGAGCCTGCGGATCCTCTCAGAGTCCGAGACGCCGCCGTTCCCCATCGAGGAGAATTCCCAGACCAAGGACGAGATTCGTCTCAAATACCGTTATCTGGATCTGCGCAGGCCGGATATCCAGCGGAACCTGATGCTCCGCAGCAAGGTGGCGTATCTGATGCGTGAATTCATGGCGAAAGAGGGATTTGTTGAGATCGAGACGCCGGTGCTGACCAAATCTACGCCGGAGGGAGCCCGGGATTATCTGGTGCCCAGCCGTGTGCATCCGGGCAGTTTTTACGCGCTGCCCCAGTCGCCGCAGCTGTTCAAGCAGCTTCTGATGTGCTCTGGCTACGACCGTTATTTCCAGATCACAAAATGCTTCCGTGACGAGGATCTGCGTGCCGACCGCCAGCCGGAGTTTACCCAGGCGGACATGGAGCTGTCTTTTGTGGATGTGGACGACGTGCTGGATGTGAACGAGCGCCTGCTTCAGTATGTGTTCAAAGAGGCCATCGGCGTGGATGTGCAGATCCCGCTTCAGAGAATGCCCTGGCAGGAGGCCATGGACCGGTTCGGCTCTGACAAGCCGGATACCCGTTTCGGCATGGAACTGCAGGATGTGTCCCAGGTGGTCAAGGGCTGTGAGTTCGGAGTGTTTACGACTGCTCTGGAAAACGGCGGCAGTGTCCGCGGTATCTGTGTGCCCGGGAAGGGCGATATGGGAAGAAAGCAGATCGACAAGTTAGTGGATCTGGCAAAGACCTACGGCGCGAAGGGGCTGGCTTATATCCAGCTGAAGGCAGACGGCACGGTGAAGTCCTCCTTCTCCAAGTTCTTTACGGAAGAAGGGCTGCAGGAGCTGATCGGCGCCATGGGCGGAAAGGCCGGAGATTTACTGCTGTTCGCGGCAGATAAAAATAAAGTAGTCTGGGATGTGCTGGGTGCGCTGCGCCTGCATATGGCAAAAGAAATGGATCTTTTAGATCCCAACCAGTACAACTTCCTGTGGGTAACGGAGTTCCCGCTGTTAGAGTGGTCGGATGAGGAGAACCGCTATAAAGCCATGCACCATCCGTTTACCATGCCCATGGAGGAGGACTGGGACAAGATTGATTCTGACCCGGGCGCTGTGCGGGCAAAGGCGTACGATATCGTGTTGAACGGCACGGAGCTGGGCGGAGGTTCTGTCCGTATCCACCAGAATGATATCCAGGAGAAGATGTTTGAGGTGCTGGGCTTTACCCAGGAGCAGGCGTGGGATCAGTTCGGATTCCTGCTGAACGCCTTCCGTTACGGCGTACCGCCTCACGCAGGGCTGGCTTACGGCCTTGACCGGATGGTGATGCATATGGTGCAGGCGGACTCCATCCGTGATGTGATCGCCTTCCCGAAGGTGAAGGATGCTTCGGACCTGATGTGCGAGGCGCCCGGCATGGTGGACGAAAAGCAGCTGAAGGAGCTGGGGCTGGCCATCGATCTGCCGGAGCAGGGAGAGTAAACCGTAACATAGCCTGTGTTTTGGAATCATTGTGCAGAGGATTTCCTCTGTGCAATGATTCTTTTGTGTGAAATGGCGCTGACAGAGGAGGATAATTATGAATTTTTTTACGCCTGCTGAAGTGGCGAAGAATTACATTGCGACAGGAAAAGGGAAAGTAAATACGACGATTGGAAAGATGCTGATTCTGGCAGTGCTGGCTGGAGTGTTTATCGCGCTGGCCGGGGTGGCTTCCGCCACAGCCTCTGTGTCTGTGCCGCAGGCTTCTGTGGGAAAGTTCTTAGGAGCCTGTGTGTTCCCGGGGGGCCTGACGATGGTACTGCTGGCGGGAAGCGAGCTGTTTACCGGGAATACTTTGCTGGTGATCCCTCTGTTTCAGAGGGAAATTACCTGGAAAGGGATGCTGAAAAACTGGCTGTTTGTCTATGTTGGAAACCTTTTGGGGTCCATTCTGGTTGCGGCGGCTGTGGTCTATTGCCATCAGCTGAGCCTGTTTGATAACGGGCTGGCGGTTTCCATCCTGTCCACGGCAGCCGCGAAATGCGCCATGCCGTTCGGCCAGGCTTTTGTCAAAGGGATCTGCTGCAATTTCCTGGTCTGCATCGCCGTGTGGATTTCCTTTGCGGCCAAAGATGTGATCAGCAAGATTGCCGGGCTGTTTTTCCCCATCATGTTTTTCGTGGTGTCCGGGTTTGAGCACAGCGTGGCGAATATGTATTTCATCAGCGTGGGGATTTTCGCGAAGTTCGTGCCGGAATACGCCCAGGCGGCGCAGGCTGCGGGAGTGGATCTGTCCGGCGTGACCTGGGGAAATTTCTGGACGGCGAACCTGATCCCGGTTACCCTGGGCAACATTGTGGGCGGCGCTGTCTGTGTGGGCTGTGTCTACTGGGCAGTATATCTGAGGAAAAAAGCGGCGTAGAAAGAGGGGTTCTGCCGTACAAATATGAGAGAAGAGATCAAAAGTGAGTGAAGGCATCATGAGAGATGGAAAGATGATAAGCCTCCCCGCCTCAACCCGGGGATTTTCAGAATATGCAAAAGGAATGATCATTACGATTGTAGGCGCTGTCTGCTGGGGCATTTCCGGAACCTGCAGTCAGTACCTGTGTTCTGTCCAGGGAATGGATTCCAGATGGGTGACACAGATCCGGCTGATCTGTGCAGGTATCATTCTTGTTATTTATTCGCTGATCCGGGAACGGGAGCGTTTCGGACAGCTGATCCATACGCCGAAAGCGTTGGCGCACTGTGTGATTTTCGGTGTATGCGGCCTGATGTTTACGCAGTACACCTATACCACATCGATTTCTGCGACCAATTCAGGGACGGCCACCGTGCTGCAGTATATGTCCGTGATCATTGTGCTGGCGGTCAGCTGCGTTATGTCGCGCAAGCTGCCGGTGCTGCGTGAAATCCTGGCGATCCTGTCCTGCCTGGCAGGCAGTTTCCTGGTGGCAACCCACGGCAGCCTGACAGGACTGTCCATCTCCCGGGAGGGACTGTTCTGGGGGATTCTGTCGGCAGTGGCGGCCGCCTGTTATATCCTGATCCCGCAGAAGCTGATGAAAGAGTGGGGCAGCACCCTTCCGGTGGGGCAGGGGATGCTGTATGGCGGAATTGCCTTTTTCTTCCTGATGCGTATGTGGACAAGACCGCTGCAGGTTGATCTGCGCAGCCTGCTGGCGCTGGCGGTGATCGTGGTAGTAGGGACGGTGCTGGCGTTTGTGTTTTTCCTGTGGGGAACCAGCATCATCGGACCGGCCAGGGGGAACATGGTAGGCTGCATGGAACCGCTGGTGGCGACCCTGACCACGGTATTGTTTCTGCATACGTCCTTTCTGCCGGTAGATTTCATCGGATTTGGGTTTATTATCGCGACAGTGTTTATTCTGGCGAGGAGATAACTGACGATTTCCGGGGAAAAATCCCCGGTCGTTTTCATTCAGAAATTTCTATCTGTCCTGGCTTTCAAAAGCAGCCAGAATCAATTCGATGGCCTTCTGCTTCTCCAGCGGCAGATTTTCAAAACGCGCCAGATAGTCCGCCATTCTGCGCTCCTTCGGATTCACATAGACATCTGCCCTGTAGGGAAGATCCGTTTCGTAGAGCAGGTAATCCACAGAGACGTTGAAAAATCTTGCCACAGATTTCAGAACATCGCCGTCGGGGCTTGTCAGTCCCAGCTCAATTCGGCTGATCAGATTCTGGGAACAGCCAATCTGCATCGCAAGTCCATTTTGTGTCATTTTTCTTTGTATGCGTAATTCTTTGATGCGGTTCTCCATTTTTCCCTCCGGTATTGTTACCAGTTTAAAGAAAAATATTCAGAGCGTTACGCTGAAATAATTCAAAATAACTCTGACTAAAGTGTAAACCGCTAAATCAAGCCTGACTTTTTCTGTCCTGTGCAGAAAAGTATTTGTGATCAAATATTCCCATACAAGAATAAAGTGCATAAATGCGTGATGGAGGAGTACACGGTATAAAAACTGCCCCACGGGCAGGCGTATACTCCTCCAAAATCGGAATTTCCTTCAAATTTCAGAACGTGTCCGCCGGATACCAGAACAGGGGAAGGGGAAACCAGCCCTGCGGAATCCGCAGATGTTCCCGAAGCGCTTCCGGGATGGAGGCAGGGATCCGTCCGGCCAGCATGCTGCCGGAGAGAAAGAGCTCCTGTGCCTGGAAGGCAGTGAGATGAACCGCCCCGGGGGAAGCAGTCTGTTCTGTTCGGACTTTTGATCCGTCGCAGGTGACCGTGAGGGGGCTGCTGTCAATCCACAGCTCCAGCCTGCCGGGCGTCAGAGGGCGGATTTTCGCCTGCAGGGAAAGAAACGCAGACAGCACTTTTTCAAAAGAGAAGATCCGAAACATCCGGCTGGGCGGCTGGACGGTCTGTTCTGTTTCCGCCAGAGCGCCGACCGCAGCGCAGGCTTCCTTCTGATGGAGCGGCAGATGGATATGCAGTTCAGGGAGTCCCTGCTGTCTCAGATAGCTTCCGAGCACAGAGGCAGCCTGGCGGTCATCTTCCAGAAACAGTTCAGAGATCTCGTCATCGGCAGCCAGTACCAGATAGCCAGAGAGCTGATCTCCCTTCCGGATAGCCACAGGCTGCCCCTGGAATGAACAGAGCGTGGGCAGAATCAGATCCTGCGGACGTTCCACAAACAGCGGGCGTGTCTGATTGGCACGCGCCGCGTATGTTATAAATGGGAGGGACTGCTCTGCGGCGCCGGAAACATGGCGCAGGGAATCCCCGGATGCAGAGCCGTCAGGAACCATTCCTGCCGCCGGATTTTTCAGGGGAACCGGCTGGAAGGTATAATCGTTCAGCCGCAGTTCCTTTTCTTTGTGCCTGATATTGGTCTCATGCAGTTTATATACCGCTTCCAGGCTTCCGCGGGAGAAGCCGAAGTATTCATAGCGCTGCCGCTGGCCGTCCAGGACGGCCAGATCGCAGGCGCTTTTCAGTTCTTTGAGCGTGTCATGCATCAGACGTTTCATATGCCCGGCGCCCCGTTCTCTGGGATGGACGCAGACGGTTCCGATGAACCCGGCGTTCAGTGTCTGTCCGCAGACGTGAAGCTGTTCCGGCAGAACGGCAACTTCAGCCCGGAATCGGCCGTCTTCCCGGATGGCAGCCAGGTGAAGCGGGGCGCAGTCTCTGCCTTCCCCGTATACCTTTGGAATCAGTGTCTCAAAGTCATGGGGGCGGTGGGCAGTACTGAACACATAGTTTGCCAGTTCAATGCACTGCTCTCTCTCTTCTGATTTTGCTTTCCGATAGGTGTACGTCATCATTCGTTTGGCTCCTTTTCGTTGAATTCTTTTTCCAGCCTGTCATACCATTCGGTTGTTGTCTCCGCATCCCGGCTGTTCACAAAAATGGTCATGTCCTCCAATTCGATTTTCAGGACGGGGGAAGCGTCGGTGTGGACAAACAGCATGTATTTTGCGTTTTCCTCATCCCGATAATGGCCGATCTGGAGCTTCGGCGTACTGAGACCGTTTGATCTGCTCAGCCCATTGTTCGGCAGTTCCTCCGGCAAATCCACGGACAGGATCTCATCTGTCTGGAATTCACAGTCGTATCCGGCTGCTTCGATCTGCCAGTCCCGGCCGTCTGAACTCAGCTGTATGTCCGTCCTGGACAGAGCGTTCATGGAGGCAAATGCCCAGATCAGGACAGCAGCAGTAGCCGCAAGGATGGTCAGGATGAAAACTTTAGCGCCCGGCCGCCCGAAATTCAGCGAGTAATTGGTGCTGGAGAACCGGTTCTGTACAAACAGGCGGCGGTCGTCCGGATTGTGATACCAGCCCCATTTCCAGTATTCATCATCGTCCACATAATAGGGCGCCGGATCGGTGTCCAGGATTAGCTGACGTTTGCGGACGGCCAGTCCCACAGGGAGCAGAAAGGCGGCGGCTGTCAGCAGCAGAAGAACCGTGTAAATCAGGTAGCAGAATTCCGGCAGGTTCGGGCCTGACAGGAAGAAGCAGGCCGCCATAAAGATCCATGTTGCGCCATTCAGCCAAGAAGCGAAGAGGAATCCCTCTGTCCATGCCCGCTTTGTCAGCGTGTTGGCTGTCAGGTTGACGTCTGAATTTTCACTGTACACCCGGTTGGGGTAATGGGCCATCCACAGGTGCATCAGAAGAAACATCAGGCACAGTCCGGTTCCGGTCGCGTAAAGAATCCAGACCGGCGCAATCTCAGCGGGAGCCATTCCATAGCGGCGGTTCATGCCGCAGATGAGAAAGACAGTGGCTGCCGTCGCTGCCAGAATGGGCAGGTGCCATTTCCAGCTGGGGGCTGATTTTTCTGACGCGGCGGAGGCCGCCGTATCGATGCGGACGATCCGCCTGCTGCTTTCCAGAATCCAGCCATGGGCGAGTTTGATCCGGTACATGGCGCGGTGCGGCGCCAGGATCAGGACATAAAGCCCGATGATATATTCAGCCAGCCAGATACACCAGACAACGATAAACACCACAATATCTGCAAAGCACAGGAAGCAGACGGCCAGCCCGATGACCAGATTGATCCGCTGGAAAACCTGCCAGTGTTTCCCGGCTTTTGCGGACAGCTGCTCCACTTCCGGATGATGCAGCTGGTCAGCGGGGATGTGGACATTGAGGATCATCCCCTCATGGTAAGTGAAATTATTTTTGTAGGCAAACCGGCAGAGGGGTACGATCAGCAGGTCGCAGAGTAAAAAGATAACAAACAGGATCCATTCGCCGCTCATGGTGTCACCTCACTTTCTGCCGCATGCATGGTGCAGAAGATCCGGTCACAGATATCTAAAAATTCCTCCCGCCGGATGCCCTTCAGACAGGCTTCTGCAGACAGAAGCTCCAATTCTGATTCTAATTTTTCCCGGAAAATACCGGTGGTCTGCTGGACAGGGCGTACTGTCGCGCCCTTCCGCCGGTCGATTTCTATAAACCCTTCCGCCTTCAGGATCTGATAAGCTTTATTGACGGTCATACTGTTGATCCCGGCGTCCTGGGCCATCTGCCGCACCGACGGCAGGGATTCCCCGGCTTTCAGTTCGCCTTTCCCGATCCCGGTTACAATCTGATTGCGCAGCTGTACGTAAATCGGTACGTCGCTGCTCATATCGAGAGAAAGGATCATGTGATCACCTCCTGAAAAAGTATTATTTGTATTATCGATTATAATACAAATAATACGATGTGACAAGCGGTTCGGACGCAATTTTTGGTGTGATTTTGTGCAAAAAGTGCGCAGATACAGAATACGTGTCATAGAAACAAAAGCAGGCTGACCGCCATGACCGCCATCCCTCCGACCAGCCCGCAGGTGGAAAGAGCGGGCTTCCCATATTCCCTGGCGGCGGGAAGCAGCTCATTCAGGGAGATATAGACCATGATGCCGGCCACTGCGGCGAACAGCAGGCCGAACATTAGGTCGCCCATGAAGGGCATCAGGATCAGCCATCCCAGGATGGCTCCGGCGGGCTCCGCCAGCCCGGACAGAAAGGAACAGGAAAAAGCCCGTCTTTTTGATCCGGTGGCCTGATAGATGGGAACAGAGACAGCGATTCCCTCCGGGATGTTGTGGATGGCGATGGCTGTCACAACGGGTATGGCAAGTCCCGGATCCTGGAGGGCAGAGACAAAGGTGGCCAGACCTTCCGGAAAATTGTGGATGGCGATCGCCAGCGCGGTAAAAAGCCCCATGCGCATCAGGCGGGAGTTTCTCCGGCTGATCCCGGAATTCGTCGGCTCATAGGGATTTTCCACAGATGGGATCAGATGGTCGATCATGGCGATGGCCAGAATCCCCCCGAAAAAGGCGGCTGCCGTCAGCCAGCTCCCCGCCCGTTCCCCTGACTCTGTCGTCAGGGCGTCACGGGCTTTGAAAAAAATCTCGGTCAGTGAGACATAGATCATCACCCCGGCTGAAAATCCGAGGCTGGCGGCAAGAAACCTCCGGTTCGTATGTCCGGTGAAAAAAGCGATGCAGCTGCCGATCCCGGTGCAGAGGCCGGCGATGAGAGTGCTTAAAAAAGCGTAGAATACGTCCAAAGAAAGATCCTCTTTTTTTGCTCTGTATGATTTTATGCTTCTCAGGGAAAAATGTTCCATTTTGTTTGCTGCAACAGAAATATTCCTGTCTCCGGAAACGCTGCAGCATTTCAGATCCCCCAAAGGGCAGAAAACAGCGCCGGATGCTGATGAAAGCCAGCATCCGGCGCCATAGGGGTTATGAGAAAAAAATATATCTCAATCAGATCATCGGTTTCAGATCCGGGGAGATGATCAGTTTTGCTTCTGTAGCAGCCTGGATCTCCTCTACGGTGAACTCAGGGTTGTACTCGGTCAGTACGATGCCTTCGGGAGTTACCTCCATTACGCCCATCTCGGTTACGATCAGGTTTACCTGTCCCTTTGCGGTCAGGGGAAGTGTGCACTCTTTTAAGATCTTCGGGCTGCCCTTCTGGGTGTGCTCCATCGCAACGATTACTTTCTTTGCGCCTACAACCAGATCCATAGCGCCGCCCATACCGGGAACCATCTTGCCCGGGATGATCCAGTTTGCAATGTCGCCCTTCTCGTCTACCTGCAGGGAGCCGAGTACAGTAGCGTCAACATGTCCGCCGCGGATGATGCCGAAAGAAGTGCAGGAATCAAAGAACATACCGTCTTTCTCAATACCTGCCGGCTGGCCGCCTGCGTTTACAATATAAGGAGCGTCCGGAGAATCGGGATCTGCAGCTGCCAGGCCGATGAATCCGTTCTCAGACTGTAAAGTGATCTTGATGCTGGGATCAACGTAATCGGGAACCATAGTGGGAAGACCGATACCTAAATTTACAACGTCGCCGTCATGAATCTCTTTTGCAACACGTTTGGCGATAAACGGTTTGATTTCACTTCTTTCCATTATTATGCTTCCTCCTTTAATACTAAGTAATCAACAAAGATATGAGGGGTCTCAACGTAATCCGGGCCGATCTCTCCGGCGGGAACGATCTTCTCAACCTCAACGATAACAGTGTCCGCTGCGGATGCCATGGGAACGTTAAAGTTACGTGTAGATCCTTTGTAACGAACGTTTCCGGATTCGTCAGCGATATAACCCTGGATGATCGCAACGTTGCCGCGGATCGCTTTCTCAAGAAGGTATTCCTGGCCGTCCAGCTCAATGACCTGTTTGCCCTCTAAGGTTGTCGGTGAATTGCTGTCAGCTACGATCGTACCGATACCGGTGGGGGTAAGGAAACCGCCCAGGCCAGCTCCGCCTGCACGGATCTGCTCTGCTAAAGTACCCTGAGGCTGAAGCTTTAAGTCAAGCTCGCCTGCGTTGAATTTTGCAGCAACTTCTTTGTTCAGGCCGACATGGGTAGCGATCAGTCTCTTGATGCAGCCATTGTGAAGCAGTCTGCCTGTTCCTTCATTCTCAAAACCACCGTCGTTACATACAACAGTCAGGTCTTTTGCAGTTACTTCATTACAGATCGATTTTGCTGTTCCGTTTGTCATGAAGCCGCCGATTAATACGGTATCGCCGTCTTTGATCAGAGAGGCAGCTTCTTTTGCAGAAATAACTTTTGTCTTAGCCATTTCTTTCCCTCCTAAATGAATGATGTAATAATATGCAGATATGGAAAAAGATGATTTCCCACAACTATGTCTATTATAGCATCTTGAATGATAAAATCCAGCCAATTTGTGCAAAAAGTTAAAAAAAACAGGTAAAAATATGGGAATCCGTAAAAATATACCATGTCCCGAAGACGGTTACCTGTGGGTTATGTAATAATTGACTGGAAATTAGCAAAATAGTTTGAAAATCAAAATAATAAAAGTTGACAAGAGATAATACTTGCGGTACAATGCATGAGGTTGAAAAAACCAAGGAAATAGGCGGGTTTTTGGCATTGTTTCACGGAAAACGTTTTCTCATGGAAGAGAAGGCGCCGGGATGATGACAGGGAAATTGAGGATACCCGCAGTGAAAAATCGGAACGTTCAAGATAAGTATTTTGATTGGAAAAGGAGGAACTTATCATGGCAACAAAGAAAACGACCAGCGCTGCTGTAGATTCTACGATTATCAGCGAAGAGACTGTTACGACAGAAGAAAAGGTAGCGGCAGCGAAAAAGGCAAACACCAGGGCGAAGGCAGCAAATAAAGAGGCTGCAAAGAAAAGCACAGAGGCAGCTGCAGCAGTTGCAAAAGATACAGCAGAAAAGGTTGTAGAGCAGGCGAAGGATGTGGCTGAGAAGACGAAAACTGCGGCAAAGAAGACTGCTGCCAGGACAAAGAAGGCGGTAAAGGAAGCTGCTGAGGCTGCTCCCAAGCGCAAATACAACAGAAAGCCCACGAAAAACGTGGTTCTTCAGTACATGGGCCAGGAGATCAGCGAGGAAGAGCTGACCGAGAGAGCCCTGGCACAGTTCGCGGCTACAGAGGAGACCGTATCTGTGAAGTCCATCACTCTGTATATCAAGCCGGAGGATAACGCTGCTTACTATGTGATCAATGAGCAGTACACCGGCTGTGTGAAGTTTTAATCACGCACAGAACGCGTGATCAGCGGCATCAGGCAAAAGAATATGAAAAGGGATCCGTACAGCCGAAAAGACTGCGCGGATCCTTTTTTTAGTCCGTTTTTCGCCGCAGGCGGTTTTTCCGGCCTGCGGCAAAAACGGCGCGTCTGTCATGGGAAAATATATGGCGGAGGCGTTTTCAGACGTCCCCCTGGCGTACCTCGCCCCGCTCGCAGCGGTTTCCCCAGGAGTCGATCAGCTCCCCTTCCCGGTAAACGCAGATGATTTCGCAGTGGTTGGGGCAGTTGGGGCAGACCACCTCGCGGGTGAGGAAGTCCATGTCTGCAATGTCAAAGGAGAAGGGACGCTCCACGCCGCAGCCCTGCGCCAGGATGGCGGCGCCGTAGCAGCCCATGAGATGTCCGTTTTCGTCCACAATGATCTCTTCGCCCAGAGAATCGGCAAACGCCTTCACCACGCCCTCATTCTTGCTGACGCCGCCCTGGAAAACGATCGGGGCGGCAATCTTTTTGCCTTTTCCGATGTTATTCAGATAATTGTTGGCCACGGCGTGGCAGAGGCCGGCAATGATATCTTCTTTTTTATGACCCATCTGGATCTTGTGCACCAGATCCGATTCCGCAAATACGGTACAGCGGGCGGCGATCGGCGTGGGATTGCTGCTGCTTAAGGCGATTTTGCCGAATTCCTCCACATCCACTCCCAGACGTCTTGCCTGGCTGGAAAGGAAGGAACCTGTCCCGGCGGCGCAGAGGGTATTCATGGCATAATCCACGGCAACGCCGTTTTCCACACAGATGATCTTGGAATCCTGGCCGCCGATCTCCAGGATCGTGCGGACGTCCGGATGCAGGGTGGTGGTGCCTACCGCATGGGCGGTGATCTCATTTTTTACGATGCTGGCGTTGCACATGGCTCCGACCAATTTGCGGGCGCTGCCGGTGGTCCCGGCCGCCATCACCTGATATTCCTCCTGGTTCAGCTGTTCACCCAGGGAGGCAATGACTTTTTTGGCTGCCCCCATGGGATTCCCCTCTGTCCAGAGATACACGCTGGCCAGGATATTCTTCTCTTCGTCGATAATGACGCCTTTGGTTGAGATGGAACCGATATCGATTCCCATATATGCTTTTTTCAAGTTGGTTACCTCTTTTCTTCCTGCTTCTGGGTCTTAGTGCGTTTCATGGAGAGCATGTCGTAGAAAGCCTCCAGCCGCGTCTCGATACCGGTATCACTGGTCTGGGTGTCATAGCTCAGGTACAGGATGGGGATCCTGTAATCCGCGCTGATGTTGTGCAGTACCGGAATGCAGTCCATTTCAGGCGTGCAGCCGAAAGATTTGATGTGCACCAGGCCGTCAAATCCTTTTTTGGCATAGTATTCCGCCAGGGTGACCGTGGAAACGGCAGAACTTCCCATGTCGTAGGTGACATATCTGGAGCTCTGCTTTTTCTGAATGTCTACCCAGATGGAAGACGGAAATTTGTGCAGGTCATAGTGGATATAATGGCGGAGCTTTTTGAGGGTGGATTTCTCCGGGCAGATCAGTAAACTGTTGGAGAGATTCATCCAGCGGTGGATCTCCGCGCCCATCTCAGCTAACTTTTTTTCCACCTCATGGTTGGAAAACGGATCCATAATGGTGAAATATTCGCCGATCACGCCGATCCGTATGGGGCGATCTGGCTTTTCCAGGGGGATCGCCTTCAGGTTGGCCATGGTCTGTTTAAAAATGCGGCTGACTTCCCGCAGACCCTCCGCCCTTTTAAGTCCCGCCAGGAAGTGGTTGTATACCGCGTCGAAAGAACCTTTTTTGGTCTCGAATCCCATATTCTGGCGGTAGTAGTCCTCCACCCTGTCAATGGCCAGCACCATTCGGAAGGTAGCCGGAACCGCAGCCGCTATCTGCAGCAGCGTAGCCCGGGGGGCGTATTTTTTCATGCCTCTGATCATCCCGAAAATGTTCCGGTAGCGGAACAGGGTCAGATTAAAAATCTCAAAATCATACCCCATATCCTTTAAAATCTGTTCATGCAGTTCGCCGTAATATCCCAGGCGGCAGGTGCCGCCGGTCTGGATCAGTACATTGGCGCCCTGCTCCAGCGCCTCCAGGTAATTTCCCATGTGGCACTTAAAGGGTGCGCAGACAAAATCCGGGCTGTATTTGGCGCCTAACTCAATGGTTCGTTTGGTCATGGCGGGCGGGCTCATATATTTCAGGTGAAGCCCGTGTGTCACAAAATATTGGATGGCAATGTCATAGTTGCCCAGCTGCGGATAGCACAGCTTATACTCTTTTTCCGGCATTTGCAGTCGCCTCCTTTCGGAAACGGATAATATCGATAAAGCTTTCCAGGCGGGTGTCCACGCCGGCGCTTCCGTCCTGGCTGTCTAAGAGCAGGTTCAGGATCGGCCGGTCCTTTACGCGGCGGATGATCATCTCATTTACCATGGAATCCGGGCCGCAGGGGAATGCAGTCAGCAGGATGATGCCGTCGATCTGGTCGTGGTATTTATCAATGGCTCCCAAAAGTTCACGGCTCATGATCCAGGGCACATTGCCGCAGATATGCAGGGAATCCTTCTGTGCCTGGGCCAGGTCGATGGCATCGGAGCACACCGGCAGGGCATCCAGCCGCTCGATCCCGCGCAGGATCGGCTTTCCGATGTATTCATCGTAGAGGTTGTAGGCGTGGCCGACCACCAGAACCCGGATCCTGTCCGTGGCCAGGGCCGCTTCCTGCGCCCGGAGCTTCTGTTCCTGGTCTGCGTGCCAGGCTGCCTTCGCTTTCTGCCAGGCTGCCTTCGCTGCCGGGCGGGAGGCGCCCAGCTCCATGCCCAGGCGGATATAAGCCCCCGCCTCCGGTTTTCTCTGCTGAATATCAACATTGCAGGTGATAAAACGGATCTCCTGTGAGCGGAAGGTATTGACGCACATGTCATACATGGCCTCGAACCGCGTGCAGAGAACGCCGTCTTTTCCATAATTGGCGACGCGGGGAACGAAAACACAGTCGCATTTGCCCTTCAGGGCAGAGACGTGCCCCAGGAACAGCTTGCTGGACAGGCAGTTTTCATCAATCGCATAGTAGTTTCCCGCGTCTAAAAGATTTTTATTGGTGTGCGGGCTTAACACCGTTTCCATACCGAGCTCCCGGAAGAAAGTCTCCCAGAGAACCCCGTAACGGTAGTAAAGCAGCGCACGGGGAATTCCGATTTTCATAATGTACTCCTGATTTTAGTGAATGTATCCTTTTTTCCTGAAGTATTCCAGGTAGGCGGCGATCATTTTCTGATCCACAGCCGGGCAGCGGATGCCGGAGGATTCTAAAAGCCGCCGTGTATTGCGTATGTCGTAAACCGGGTCTTTGCCGGTGAAATGACGCAGTACATTGGGATTCCGGTCATTACCCACCTCAAAGAGGCATTCCAGCAGCACCATGGCATTTTCGGAGGCGCTGGATTTGCGGATCCGCCGTTTCCAGAGCGGGAACGGGATATGGTGTACCGGGTAACCGCAGTTTTTGATGGCGGCGATCACCTGCTTTAAGGTCTGGGGTCTCGGGTTCACCAGGTTGAAAGCGTGGCCGAAGGCCTCCTCCTGTCTGGAAATAAAAATCAGCGCTTCGGCGACAAAGTCCACCGGGGTCATGTGGAAAGTGTAATTCGCATGGGGAACCGCCTTCATCTGGATCGTGCTGACCAGGATCCGGCTTACCATGTCGTCCATTTCCCAGATGCCGTTGGCGGCGCCGGTGATGTCGCCCGGCCGGTAAACGGCCGCCTTCAGGCCCCGCTGGCGGGCAATGCCCACCAATTTCTCCGATACCCATTTGGTCTCGGAGTAAGACAGGGTGAAGCCGTGCCATCCGGTCAGGGGATCGTCTTCCATCACGTGCTTCCCGCGGTTGGCAGGGGTGTCATACACGCTGTAGGAAGAAACATAATGGTAGTATTTGGGCTGTCCGCTGCAGGCCAGCCGCAGGGTCTCCGTAGTACCGCCCACATTTGTCGCCTGCAGGAACTCGTAAGGATATACAAAATTCAGGACTGCGCCGTTGTGGTAAACGACCTCCATCCGTTCGGACAGCTCCTGCCATTTTTCATCGGACAGCCCGAACTTCGGGGAGGACAGGTCGCCGATGACAGGGAACAGGTACTGCGCCATATCCTCCTGCCAGCAGCGGTAATGCTTCAGGTTTTCCCTGATCCTGGCGCGGCCTGCCTGCAGGGAATCTGCCCGCACCAGGCAGTGGATCTCCAGGCCGTCGTGGGGATAGTATTTCAGCAGGCAGCGGATCAGCTGGGCGCCCAGAAATCCGGTGGCCCCGGTAAGGAAAATCTTCCGGCACTGTTCCGGCGTTTTCCGGTATTCACCGGTCAGCTGGATACTCTCGTCCAGGCGGCATTCGTTGGAGAGGTTGACTGATTTGGCGGTGCCCCTGTTTCCGGACAGGACAGAATGAATGTATTCTGTGATGCCGATAACGGAAGCGTCACGCAGCAGTTCCCGCAGATCCAGTTTGATATGGAATTTCTTTTCAATGTTATTGATCAGTTCAAAGCCCATCAGGGAATCCCCGCCGAGGGCCAGGAACGAGTCGTTCAGGTTAAAATGTTCGATCTTCAGCACCCGCTGGAAAGCCGCGCGCACCTGCAGGAAGATCTCATCTGCCCGGTCAATAATGTCCTCTGTCCACTCCTGCGGATGCCCCTGGGCATCATCCGTTGTCTCACAGAGGAGGTTTTTGCCGGGATGAGCCATCTGGTCGGCGCGGCTGCTGTAAAGCACCTCTAACTTCCCTGCCTCATACAGGGCGCGGGCCTTTAACATCTGCAGCTTGCGGTTATCCGTCCGCGGAATTGTATTCAGGGGGACGAATACCACATCATAAAAGGAGAAGGCAAAGCGGTCGGAAACAGCTTTGTTGACCTGCTGTGTCCGGCGGACAAAATCCTCGTGGGGCTTCGCCTCGATGATGGCAACAATCTGCTCTCTGGTGTCCGTGGTGCAGGCGAAGAATCCATACGCGTTTCCGGCCAGCGCCGGAACATGGCGGCTGATGGTTACCTGCAGATCGCCGGGGTACACATTGTGGCCGTTTACGATCAGCATTTCCTTGATGCGGCCCGTGATATAGAGGTGTCCCTGGTAAAGGAATCCCAGGTCGCCGGTTTTATAGAAATTGCAGTCGTAGCCTTCTAATTTTACATAAAAATTCCGGTTTTCCGGGTGGCCGCCCCAGTATCCGTCCGCCACGCTGTCTCCGGAGAGGAAAATCTCGCCGATCCTGAGATCCGGGTAAACCTTTTTTGTCTTCGGATTGCCGATCACCACAGTCAGATCCCTGACCGGAGCGCCGACGCTGACGATCTCCTTGGCGTTTTCGGCGTCCTTTACGATGACCGCACGGTTTTTCTGATATGCTTCATAATCTAATTTTAAGGTGCGGTAGTCCTGGCTGGCAAAGGTGGCCAGGCAGACATTCTCCGATACGCCGTAGCCGGGAGCCATGGCGTCCGGCCGGCAGTGGAACATCCGGATAAAGCGCTCCACAGTTCTGGCGCTGATGAACTCAGAACCGTTCATAAAATGAGTGACCTGCGACAGGGAATACTGCGCGGCCTCTTCCTCAGAGAAGATCCGGGTGCAGGCGTCGTAGGCGGAGCCGGGTCCCACGGTCATGGTGATCTTAAAGTCAGAGATCAGCCGGATCCACAGCTTCGGATTCTCCAGGAACCGGAGGGTCTGCAGGAAATATCCCTGGGAAGCGGTGGCCAGCAGCGGCATACAGATGGTCACCACCAGACCCAGATTATGGAAAAACGGAACCCAGGTGGCCAGCGTGACGTCCTTGAATGTATAGCAGTGAAAGCACTGCTCCAAGTTTTTCATCAGGTTCTTCCAGGTCACGCGGACGCCCTTGGGGGCGCTGGTGGAACCGGAGGTATATTGCAGATAGACAAGCTGGTTTGCTCTGGCCGGCGCGATCACATCGGTGCGGCGGTAGGGCAGCAGCCTGTCGGTATAGATACGTTTCAAACGGATCGTATCCCGGAAAGCCTCTTTCAGAAGGCGGCCGGTGATACTGACGCCGGATCCCTGTTCCAGGGCATAGTTGGAGATCAGGGCTCTGGGATGGCAGGACTTTAAGACAGAGATGAAACGCTCCACCTTGTCTTCATCCAGCGGAGGGGGGATGATGGTAAATACGACGCCGGCCATCATACAGCCGTATACGGCGTAAACCGTCCCGAAATCCTGCATGGAAAAGATCACGGCGCGGTCTCCCGGGCGCAGACCCTTTTTGCGGAGCATATAGGCGATTTCCAGGGCTTTGCGGTACAGTTCGCCGATGGTGTGGTCCTCCAGCGTCCACTCCTCCCGGCTGTCATCGAAATCCACAAAGCGGTACAGAGCCCAGTTGCCGTCGGATGCGGCCTTTTCCTGTAAAAAGTCAATGAGTGTTTTGATTTGATTCATGTTCTTTTTCCTTAATATATAGTAATCACGGGTTTTCACATACCTGTATCCTTCTTATAATATATCGAATCGGGGTTTCCCGCAAGTGAAATAAATATAAACTTTGGGGACTTTCCGGATTGATTTTTCATATGGGAAGAGGTAAGATATCTGAAGCATAAGTGGCTGATACTACAGATGAGGGGATGAGATACATGAAAAAGTCGCGTGCGGCCGGGATGGATATGCTTCACGGCTCGATGTTTGACAAGATGCTGCTGTTCGCGCTGCCGTTGGCGGCGGGGAGTATCCTGCAGCAGCTTTTTAACGCGGTGGATGTGGCAGTGGTAGGACGGTTTTCCAGCAGCCAGGCGCTGGCGGCGGTAGGCGCCAATTCATCGGTGATCTCGCTGCTGGTCAACCTGTTTGTGGGGATTTCCGTGGGCGCCAACGTGGTGATCGCCCACCTGATCGGCAAGGGCGAAAAGGACCGGGTGAAGAGCGCGGTGCACACAGCGCTTTTGCTGGCGCTGATCAGCGGCGTACTGATGATGTTTGTGGGGCTTGTGATCGCCCGGCCGCTTCTGGCGCTGATGTCCACGCCGGAGGATGTGCTGGATATGGCGGTTCTGTATCTGCGGATCTACTGTCTGTCCATGCCGTTCAGCATGTTTTATGATTTCGGGGCGTCCATCCTGCGGAGTGTGGGGGATACGAAGCGTCCGCTGATCTGCCTGGTGACGGCCGGGCTTTTGAATGCGGTGCTGAATCTGTTCTTTGTGATCGTCTGCGGCCTGAGCGTATCCGGCGTGGCGATTGCCACGGTGATCTCCAATGTGGTCAGCGCCGGGCTGATGCTTTA
The DNA here is from genome assembly GCA_944380065.1 of uncultured Lachnospiraceae bacterium. GTDB lineage: Bacteria > Bacillota > Clostridia > Lachnospirales > Lachnospiraceae > Eubacterium_I. Next base: position 23,499 of record CALWGM010000027.1, on the reverse strand, counting down.
TTTCCTGTACCATACGGAGGAGATTGTCCGTGCAGACCTGAAGGCCCTGCGGCTGAATAAGACAGAACTGATACAGATTTTAAAGATCGGCATCCCGGCGGGGATCCAGGGCATGGTCTTTTCCGTGGCCAATGTCTGCATCCAGTCCTCGGTCAACAGCTTCGGGTCTGACGCGGTGGCCGGTTCCTCTGTGGCGGTGAATTTTGAAATGTTTTCCTATTATGTGGTGAATGGTTTTAATGCGGCGGTGATGACGTTTATGAGCCAGAACCTGGGAGCCGGGAACCGGAAGCGGTGCCGGAAGGCATATGGCATCGGCATGGCCAGCGCGGTGGTCTCGGTGCTGATTCTGAACAGCATCATGTTTCTGGCCCGGAACCCGCTGATCGGCCTGTTTACCGGGGATCCGGCGGTGGCGGATTTCGCGGTGCAGCGGATGAGCGTGGTGCTGCTGACCCATTTCATGATCTGTTCGTATGAGATCACAGGTTCGGCGCTGCGGGGCGTGGGGAAATCGCTGGTCCCGGCAGTCCTGACGGTATTCGGAACCTGTGTGCTGCGGATCGTCTATGTGAATACCGTGGTGATCCGGCATCATGATTTCCGGATCCTGATGGCGGTTTATCCGTTCTCCTGGATCGTGACAGGGGCTATGGTTGTGATTGCCTTTTTCGTGGTGATGAAAAAAATGCACATTCTGTGGAATAAACATGCAAATTAGTGCATGGTATACAAAAAAGAAAACAGAGGATTATGAAAAATTCCGGGGTTTACTTTTCTGGTTTTTTAAGGTATAAAAACGACAGAATGTAACAGGAATAAAAATCAGAGAACAGGAGATAATCAGAACAGTAGCACAGTTTGCGTTGGATTTGGAAAACGAAAAGGGGATGATTCTTATGCATCAGGCAGAGGTTCAGTTCTGTACCGTAGAACAGATTGAAAGCTTTGTGAACGCAATCAATCATTTTGACGCGGATTTTCAGTTTTGCTCAGAAGAGCGGAGAGTAAATGCAAAATCGATCATCGGTGTTTTTTCCATGGATTTTTCAAAACCGCTGCGTCTGCAGTATGATTCGGATGACCAGAGGATAGAAAAGGTGATCGGTTCTTATCAATTGCAGAGGGGATGAGCGGCAGTATGGCTGCCATCTCCTTTATTTATAAGCGATTCTGATGAAGGAGGTATTTCAGATATGGAGAAAAAACTGACAGGGCGTGTGACGATCCCTACCGATATGGATGTGGTACCGGAAACGCTGGAGCTGATGAAGCGCTGGGGGGCGGACGCCATCCGGGACTGCGACGGAACGGATTTCCCGGAGGAATTAAAGGGTGTGGGGGCGAAGGTTTATTCGACCTATTACACCACCCGAAAGGATAATGAGTGGGCGAAAGCGAACCCGGATGAGATCCAGCAGTGCTATATTATGACGAAGTTTTATACGGCGTCAGAGGAGACGCTGTCCATCCATCTGATGTCCGGGATCTATCCGGAGATGCTGGCGGTCAACAGCCGGGATGATATCCGCCGCTGGTGGGAAGTGATCGACCGGACCACAGGAGAGGTGGTTCCCGTGGAGCAATGGTCTTATGATGAGGAGAGCGGCGATGTGACGATCTGTCCGGCAAAGCCCTTCCATGATTATACGGTCAGCTTCCTGGCGTATATCATGTGGGATCCTGTACATATGTACAATGCAGTGGTGAATGACTGGCAGGATGTGGAGCACCAGATTACCTTTGATGTGCGCCAGCCCAAGACCCATGCCTTTTCTCTAAAGCGTCTGCGGAAGTTCTGCCGCAGCCATCCGCATGTAAACGTGATCCGCTATACCACGTTTTTCCATCAGTTTACCTTAGTGTTCGATGAGCTGGCGCGGGAGAAGTTTGTGGACTGGTACGGCTATTCGGCTTCGGTGAGCCCTTATATTCTGGAGCAGTTCGAGAAGGAAGTGGGATATCCCTTCCGGCCGGAGTATATCATCGACCAGGGCTACCATAACAACCAGTACCGGATCCCGTCCAAAGAATACAAGGATTTCCAGGCTTTCCAGCGCCGGGAGGTGGCAAAGTTAGCGAAGGAACTGGTGGATATCACCCACGAAGAGGGCAAGGAGGCCATGATGTTTTTAGGCGATCACTGGATCGGGACAGAGCCCTTTATGGATGAGTTCAGAGAGATCGGCCTGGACGCGCTGGTGGGCAGCGTGGGAAATGGCTCCACACTGCGTCTGATCAGTGATGTGGAGGGCGTGAAATACAGAGAAGGACGGTTCCTGCCTTACTTTTTCCCCGATACCTTCCACGAGGGAGGCGACCCGGTCAAAGAGGCGAAGGTCAACTGGGTGACTGCCAGACGGGCGATCTTACGCAAACCCATCGACCGGATCGGATACGGCGGCTACCTGAAGCTGGCCTGCCAGTTCCCGGAGTTCCTGGATTACATTGAGAGCGTCTGCGATGAGTTCCGGCTGCTCTATGAGAATGCGAAGGGGACGACGCCCTACTGCGTGAAGACCGTGGCGGTATTAAACAGCTGGGGGAGGATGCGTTCCTGGGGCTGCCACATGGTGCACCACGCTCTGTACCAGAAGCAGAATTACAGCTATGCAGGCGTGATCGAGGCGCTGAGCGGCGCTCCGTTTGATGTGCGTTTTATCAGTTTTGACGATATCCGCGAGAATCCGGCTGTGCTGGATGATATCGATGTGATCATCAATGTGGGGGACGGCGATACCGCCCACACCGGCGGATATGAGTGGGAAGACCCGGTGATCGCGGAAGCGGTGAAGGGATTTGTTTACCGGGGCGGCGGCCTGATCGGCGTCGGCGAGCCTGCGGGACATCAGTACCAGGGCAGGTATATCCAGCTGGGCAATGTGCTGGGCGTGGAGAAGGAGACCGGGTTCACCCTGAATTATGATAAATATAACTGGGAGAACCATGAGGATCATTTTATCCTGGCAGACTGTACGAAGGATGTGGATTTCGGGGAAGGCAAAAAGTCCATGTACGCCCTGGAAGGCACGCAGATCCTGATCCAGCGGGAAAAAGAGGTGCAGATGGCGGTCAATGAATTCGGCAGCGGCCGGGCAGTTTATATCAGCGGCCTGCCCTATTCCTTCGAGAATACCAGGATCCTGTACCGCAGCATCCTCTGGAGCTGCCATGATGAGGACAATCTGCATCGGTGGTTTTCCGGGAATTTCAATGTGGATGTACACGCTTATGTGAAAAACGGAAAATACTGTGTGGTGAATAATACCTATGAGCCTCAGGACACGGTGATCTACCGCGGGGACGGCAGCAGCTTCCCGGTACACTTAGACGCTAATGAAATTATCTGGTATGAAATTTAATACAGAACAGTGACCGCCGGGCGGTACGGGATGTCAGATCCTGTACCGCCCGGTTTGTGAGAATGGGGATTGCGCGGAGGATAAGAAATACGTATAATGGACGTTGTTGAGAAAAAGGAACAGAGTTTTTGTCTGCAGGATACACAGGAAAAATCCCTGTAAGGATACCGGCAGGAGCCAGAAGGCTCCGGAAGGAGGAAATACGGATGACGATAAAAGATTTGGAGATCGGGGCGTCGGCAGTCGTCACTGCTGTGGGCGGTGAGGGCGCGCTGCGCCAGCATCTTCTGGATATGGGGGTGATTCCCGGCGTAGAGGTGACGCTGGTGAAGTTTGCACCTATGGGGGATCCGCTGGAGATCCGTCTGCACGGCTATGAGCTGACGCTGCGGCTGGCGGACGCGGAAAAGGTGGAGGTGAAACCGGTTTCGGAAGAAGAGCGGGAGCGGCTGGAGCACCCGGTGAAAGACCATACAAAGAAATTAGAGCACCCGGGGCTGGGTGAGACAGGCCGTTTCCACAGCAAGGAAGAGGAACACCCCCTTCCGGAGGGGACGACGCTGACCTTTGCCCTGGCGGGGAACCAGAACTGCGGGAAGACTACGCTGTTTAACCAGCTGACCGGATCGAACCAGCACGTGGGCAATTTCCCGGGGGTGACAGTGGACCGCAAGACCGGTCCCATCCGGGGATATGAGAATACGGAGATCACAGACCTGCCGGGCATTTATTCCCTGTCGCCCTACAGCAATGAGGAGATCGTCACCAGGCAGTTTATCATTGGGGAAAAGCCTACGGCGATTATCAATATTGTGGACGCTACGAACATCGAGCGGAATCTTTATCTGACCATGCAGCTGATGGAACTGGATATTCCCATGGTGCTGGCTCTGAATATGATGGATGAAATGCGGGGGAACGGCGGTTCCGTGCGGATCAATGAGATGGAGAAGATGCTGGGGATCCCCATCGTGCCCATCTCAGCCATCAAAAATGAGGGAATCGACGAACTGACCCGCCATGCGGTACATATCGCCAAGTATCAGGAGACCCCGCTGCGGAAGGATTTCTGTCAGGAGGACGACCATGGCGGCGCGGTGCACCGCTGTCTGCACGGGATTATGCACCTGGTTGGGGATCATGCCGAAGCCGCCGGGATCCCGGTGCGTTTTGCGGCTACCAAGTTAGTGGAGGGAGATCCCCGCGTGCTGGAAGCCCTGAATCTGAGTGATAACGAAAAAGAGATGCTGGAACACATTATTTCCCAGATGGAGGAGGAGCGCCAGCTGGACCGGGCGGCTGCCATCGCTGACATGCGGTATACGTTTATCCGCAAATTGGTGGCGGAGGCGGTAGTCAAACCGGCGGAGAGCCGGGAGCATGCCCGCAGCCGGAAGATGGACCGTCTGCTGACCGGAAAGTATACGGCCATTCCCATGTTCATCGGGATCATGGCGCTGATTTTCTGGCTGACTTTTAACGTGATCGGCGCCTTCCTGCAGGGGTTGCTGGAAACCGGCATCGGCCTGCTGACACAGTCGGCGGACGCCGCGTTTGCGGCCTGGGGGATGAATGACGCGATCCACTCCCTCATCATTGATGGTATTTTTGTGGGTGTGGGAAGTGTCTTAAGCTTCCTGCCGATCATTGTGGTGCTGTTTTTCTTTCTGTCCCTGCTGGAGGATACCGGATACATGGCCCGGGTGGCCTTTGTGATGGACAAGCTGCTGCGGAAGATCGGTCTCTCCGGGCGGAGCATTGTGCCCATGCTGATCGGGTTTGGATGTACCGTCCCCGGGGTGATGGCCAGCCGTACCCTGCCCTCGGACCGGGACCGGAAGATGACCATCATGCTGACACCGTTTATGAGCTGCTCGGCAAAGCTTCCGATCTACGGCTTCTTTACCGCTGCTTTCTTTCCACAGTACAGCGGACTGATCATGGTGGGGCTGTATTTCCTCGGCATTCTGGTGGGCGTGCTGGTGGCGCTGCTGTCCAAAAACAGTATGTTTAAGGGGGAGGCGGTTCCTTTCGTCATGGAGCTTCCCAATTACCGGATGCCCAGTCCGAAAAATGTGCTGCAGCTGCTGTGGGAAAAAGCGGGAGATTTTCTGCGTCGGGCGTTTACCGTGATTTTTGTTGCCAGCATTGTGATCTGGTTTTTACAGACCTTCGACCCGCATCTGACCATGGTGGCGGATTCCCAGGACAGCATCCTGGCGCTGATTGCCGGCGTGATCGCCCCGGTGTTTGCGCCGCTGGGCTTTGGGGACTGGAGAGTGTCTACCGCGCTGATCACCGGGTTTATGGCCAAGGAGAGCGTGGTCTCCACGCTGACGGTGCTGTTTTCCGGATCCCTGGGGATCGGAACTGTCCTCACACCGCTGGCAGCGGCCTCTCTGCTGGTGTTCTGCCTGCTGTACACGCCCTGTGTGGCTGCGATTGCCTCTATCAAACGGGAGCTGGGCGGCCGCTGGGCGCTGGGCGTGGTGGTTTTCCAGTGTGTGGTGGCCTGGATCTGCGCGCTGATCGTGCGGCTGATCGGAATGCTGATCGGAGGGATTTTCTGAGAAAACAGATCTCTTTCCTGTGTTATAATTATGAAAAATTATTTTCGTGGAGAACTGGATTATGGATATTCGGAGGATTGAGTATTTTATCAGGGTGGCGGAGACCCTGAATTTCAGCGAAGCGGCGAAGAAGCTTCACATTTCCCATCAGGCGCTGTCCCGGCAGATCCAGATCCTGGAACAGGAGGCCGGAGTGCGGCTGCTGGAACGTACCACCACCCGGGTATCGCTGACGGAAGTGGGACAGAAGCTTTACGACCTGTACGTGCCGGTGCTGGACAGCATGCACCGGGCGCAGGCGGAACTGAAAGAGTTCATCCGGTATAAAAAGAATACGCTGAGGGTTGGCTATTTTGCCGCCCTTTCCTATCCCAGAATTGTAGCCCCGCTGCTGCGTTATATCCGCTCGCTTCTGCCGGATGTGTCGATCAATGTCCGGGCCATGCTGATCGACACGGAACGGGCGGCGCTGATGGCGGACGAGCTGGATCTGGTGGTTTCTGTTATGACAGATTCGGATGAGTGGGAAAAAATGGAGGTTCTGACCCTGATCGAGGAAGAGGCTTATATCCTGATCGGGGAAAACCATTCCTGGAGCGGAAAAACCTCTGTGACTGCAGCGGAAATTGCCCAGGAGACCATGATCGAATATGACAGGGGAAGTTCGGATTTTTCCTCCTATATGCCGCAGATCAAGGCGGGAATGCGTATGCGGGTGCCAAATCTGGAGACTTACATGGCGCGGATCGACCAGGGCGACGGGTTCAGTGTCATCGGACTTGCCTATGGACGGCGGGAGGGATCCTACCAGATGATCCCGCTTCCGGAGGAATACCGGAGAAAAATCCCGGTGATCTGCGCCTATAAACAGCTCCACCCCATGGCGGATGTCCTCAGAACCCTGAAAAATGTGGACATCCGGCTGTGAAAAACAGGCAGAAAGAAAATACTCTTATGCAGAAAACGGATTAGAAAGGTGACTTGCAACTTCTAATTGCAAGTGAGCATCCATAAGGTGCTTCCCTTTTGGAAACTTCTCTCGTATAATATACTTAATGTTCAACTGCTGTGGATGTAATGGCAGATGCACAACTGTTTATTTTAATTTAGGAGGGATTTTGGTATGGAACAAAACAAGGTGAAAGGATATGGCGTCAGAGGCTGGCTGCTGATCATCTGGATTGCGACTGCATTCCTTGCATATACGGCAATCGGTAACTATCCCCTGAACGTACTTTCTGACCTGTATGGCGGACAGCAGACTCTGTCCAATATCTATACAGGCGCATCGATCGCTGGTATTGTGATCCAGCTGATCGCTTCCAACTTCATTGGAAGACTGAAGAGTATTAAGAAACTTGGCGCTATTTTCGGCGTACTGTCTATCGTAGCGCTTCTTGGCATTATGTTTATCCCGGGCTATGTTCCCGGCACCATGCAGATGGTATGGCGTGCTGTTTACGGTCTGGGTACTGTTCTTTCTGTTATGTATGGTACCTTCGCACTGTCCATCCTGATCGGACAGTGGTTCCCTACCAGAAAGGGAAGCGTTATGGGTATTGCTACCATCGCGTTCCCCATCGGTAACGGCGTGATCGGACCCTTCGCTGCAGCAGCGTTCAAGGACGGCACACCCCATATCGCATTAGCATTCGCACCGTTTTTGATCATCTTCATCGTTGGTCTGGTGATCGGCCTGGTCTTCATCCCGGATTATCCGGAAGAGTGCGGCGCTTACCGTGATAACAATAAGAATATGACTCCTGAGATGGCGAAGGCTATGATGATGCAGGAGATCGAAGATAAGAAGACCAGTGTATGGAAGCTGAATCATACACTGACCACCAGAGATTTCTGGTTTATCACTGTTCCGGCTGGTTTCCTTCTCTTCTGGTCCGTAGGTACCATGACACAGACCAATGCCATCATCGGATCTATGGGTGACGCGGTTGCCAAATTCGGCGGCTTCTCCGGCATCATGCTGCTGATCTGTATCTTTGGTATTGTAGGTAGTGTGGTTCTGGGATTCCTGGATTCCGCACTGGGAACCAAGAAGGCCATGATCATTGCCTGCGCAGTGATGCTGTTAGCCGGTATCTTCGGTGCAGCTGCAACTCCGGAGCGTGCAGGTCTGTTAGTAGCAGCCCTGGTTTGCCTGGCAATCTTCATGGGAGCTTCTTCCAACTTCACCGTATCCCTGGCAGCCCAGTACTGGCGCCGTGAGGATTTCGGTACCGTATTTGCAGCGGTTAACCCGATTGCGAACCTGATCAATGCGTTTGGCCCGATGGTAGTAGCGATTCTGCTGATTGGCTTTGGCTACCAGACGCTGTTTGGCGCAACTGCAATCGCAGGCGTTGTTTGTATCGTCCTGATGATTCTGTTCAGCGGCAAGCATGTAAAGGCAAAAGACGACAAATACCGTGAGGCAGCAGGCAAGCCGGTTGATGATGCTCTGGAGGGCAGAAAATAATCTGGCTTTGTGCTGACCGAAACGTGGATCGTTCAGAATTCTGCATTACATAAGGACATGTTTGCAGTTCCCGGCGAAAGTTGAACATATAACCGGTAAAAGTAAATAAAATAGTTGTGAGACAGGAGGCTGTCGTCTGCAGAGGATGCGGACGGCAGCCTTTTTGGGTATTTACATGGATTTTACATTTGACAGGAAACCATCATAATATCTTAAGAAAAGAAAAAGAATTTTTTCATAGACACAGGGGGCAAATGTTAAGAAGTGCGTCATATAATAAAAACATCATAAACGATACGGATTGCGGGACAGATGATCCTGCGACATGGGGAAAGGCAGGCGAAGAGAATGTTTGAGATCGTATCGAAGGCGATCAACTGGTCGATCATAGCGGCGTTTATTGTATGTTTTTCTTATCAGGCGGTATACTTTTTTGTGCGTTACAGGAAAAAACCGCAGATTGCAAAGACGGGCAGGAAGAACCGGTATGCGGTGCTGATCGCGGCAAGAAATGAGGAGCGGGTGATCGGTGATCTGATCGACAGCATTCACGGACAGACTTACCCCGGTTATCTGCTGGATATTTTTGTGGTGGCGGATAACTGTACAGACCGGACCGCAGAGGTGGTGCGCTGCAAAGGCGCGGAATGTTATGAGAGAGTCAACAGAGAGAAGGTAGGGAAGGGATACGCGCTGGAGTTCCTCCTGAACCAGCTGATGAAGGACGGCGTCTTAGAAGACTATGAGGGATATTTCATTTTTGACGCGGACAATATCCTGCAGCGGGACTATGTGGAGGAAATGAACCGTGTGTTTAATTCAGGCTATGAAGTGGTGACAAGCTACCGGAACAGCAAAAATTTCGGTGAGAACTGGATCTCCTTCGGTTACGGCCTCTGGTTTTTACATGAGGCGGAGTTCCTGAACAAAGGGCGGATGGCGTACGGCAACAGCTGTATGGTTTCCGGAACCGGATATCTGATTTCCACGAAAGTGCTTCTGAAAAACAACGGATGGAAGTTCTTCCTCCTGACCGAGGATATTGAATTTTCCGCGGACTGTATTTTGAATGATATTAAAATCGGTTATTGCGGGAACGCGGAATTTTTTGATGAACAGCCTACGAGGCTGAAGGATTCCTGGAATCAGCGGCTGCGCTGGGTCAAGGGTTACTATCAGGTGTTTGGAAAGTACGGCAGGCGGCTGGCGTCAAAGACAGCAAGGGAGCATTCCTTTTCTGCCTACGACATGATGATGGGTTATCTGCCGGCGTTCCTGCTGACCTCGGTGGCGTCCCTGATCGGACTGGCTATGCTGGTGATCGGCATTGTGGCTGCGCAGAACTGGATGTTTACGCTGCAGTCGGTAGGAGTCTTTCTCATCAGCACGTTTGCAGCCATGTTTGTGCTGGGGATCTATACAGAAGTGACCCAGTGGAAGAAAATTCCCTGCAGTAACCAGAAGAAGATCGCGTATTTGTTTACCTTCCCGATCTTTATGTATACCTATTTCCCGATCGCCATCGCGGCCATCAGCAGGAAGGTGGAGTGGAAACCGATCCAGCATGGGCTGAAGCGGGAGCCGCAGGTGCAGCTGGCAGGCGGTGGAGCCATGATGCGTGGCATCCCCCAGGGAATCAAATAATTGCCTATATCTTAATCCTATCTATCATACATAGAAGAGAGACCGGAACACTGCCGGTCTCTTTTCAGTTTCCGGAAAAGATCTGCGGGGATGAGGCGAGAAATGCAGACATGTGTTCTGCAAAGGCCAGATGGCCCTCTTCGCTCAGATGCACCCCGTCAAAGACCAGAGGAAGCTGCCAGGAGCCTGCGTCCGCAAAGGAAAGCTGCGCGGGGGACAGGGATTCGGACAGACACAGCTGCCGGACGGTTTCCTTCAGGCAGCCCCCCAGCCGGCCGGATTCCCGGCAGACCGGCCCGTTTGTCCAGGCGCCTGGCTCCATGCGGGGCGGCGAAATCAGAAGGATCTTCAGTTTCCCGGCGCGAAAAAGATCCTGCTGGATCAGAAAACGCAGGAACTCTTCCATACGCCCTGCCGCCGTGTCGGCAGACGGCTCCCGACTGTTCAGAAGATCGTTGGAACCCAGCATGATCCACAGGAAAAACGGGGGCTGCAGGGAGGCCATCGGATTCAGGGCCTGCTGCATTTCGTATTGGAAGCGGGGGATCTCACGTCCGGGCATTCCGCAGTTGATCAGATTCAGGCGGTGCTGTTCCTTCAGGATCCCGGTCCAGCGCACCTGCCTGGGGTAGCGGTCGCCCAGGTAGGAGCGGGGGTCGTAGCCGTAGGTATTGGAATCGCCATAACAGATGATGGGGGTTTTTCGGATGTCCATGGCAGTCCTGCCTTTCTTTTGGGAGATACTCCGCCGCGCAAAGCTGCAGTAAACGGAGGGAACTGTCTTTTGTTCCTGTCTCCACTGTACAGGATTTTCAGACAGACGGCAAGCGGATTTTCATCTGGCGTTCCACCGCTGGACAGCTGCGCCGGACGGCAAGTTCATCGGTTCCCCGCGGAGACTTCCGCAGGAGGGTTACTGGCTTTTGCTGTCTGAAATCTGCATGCCGTTGCCGTCGATGTGATAGTTTTCCGTATAGATCAGTTCTGAAATGGGAATTAGCTCATAACCCTGCTGTTTTAGGCTGGTCAGGAGGGCGTCCAGCGCTTTTGCCGTATACTTTGCCCCGTTGTGGCAGAGGATGATGGCGCCGCCGGTCAGGTTTTCGTGGTTGCAGACACGGCTGATGATTTCCTCCGCGCCATAATCCTTCCAGTCCAGGCTGTCCACAGACCACTGGATGGGGTAGTAGCCGCAGGCACGGGCGTCCAGGATTACTTCGTTGTCATAGTCCCCGTAGGGCGGACGGAAGAGAAACATATCATATCCGGTCAGTTCTTTTACCTGTTCATGTACCGTCATCAGCTCTTCTTTGATCTCCGCGTCGGAAAGCTGACTCATATTTTTGTGGTTCTGGCTGTGATTTCCCAGATCATGCCCCGCTTCAAAAATGGCTTTCACATCCTCCGGGTAGGACTCCACCCAGCCGCCGGTCATAAAAAAGGTCGCATGTACGTTGTGTTTTGCAAGAATATCGAGGATTTCCCCCGTGTCATCGTTGCCCCAGGCGGCGTCAAAGGAAATGGCTATTTTTTTCTCATCGGTACCGACGCTGTAGATGGGGAGCTCCCGACCGGCGGCTGTGCTGCTGACAGAGATGAATTCTGTACGGGACTGGAATACGGCGGCCACCGCAAAGATCCCCGTCAGGACGGCGGTCACAGAAGCGAGAAAGCGCAGTTTGCTTTTTTGCATAGGATGCCTTTCAAAAAGCGATTATTTTTAGTGTATGAATGGGCAGAGCCCGATAGAACAGGGAGATTCCTATATTCCGTTTAGAAAATTTTCAGTTTTTTTATAATTGCTAAGAATTTCTTTAGAAGTCCGCCACAATTTGCTCACAACTTTCCGGTATGATAAGACCATACAAAACAAAAACCCATCTATTTTTAGATTTTTCATAAACTCAACCTCCCTATGTAGGAAAAAGCTCCGGCGACGGGGCTTTTTTCCTGTGGAAAAGAAGATCTCTTCGTTCCGGCTGCTGGCTGAAATTATCGGAGACTATGTGGAAAATGCATAAAAAGTCTGAAAAAACAGAATATATAGTAGTAATTTCTGCTGATTCTTGGTATAATAGGAACATTCAACAAGGCGTTTTGCCCTGTACACGGGGTGCGGGCAAATGACAGGTAAAATGAATAAGATCAGGGGGTAGACTATGTTACAGCAGCTGGATTTGACCAAAAATATGTCAAAAGAGGATTATAAGAAGAGGATGGAGGTTCTGGAACCGGAGCTTGCGCGGCTTCAGAGAACCTGCAAGGCGGAGAAGATCCCGGTGATCATCGTATTTGAAGGTTTTGGGGCGGCGGGAAAGGGCTACCAGATTGGACGGCTGATCCATTCGCTGGATCCCCGCGGCTTTTATGTAAATTCCATCGGCCCGGAATCCACAGAGGAGATGATGCATCCGTTTCTGTGGCGGTTCTGGACGAAGCTGCCGGCCAAAGACCAGATGGCGATTTTTGACCGGAGCTGGTACCGCAAGGTAATGATTGACCGTTTCGACGGGATCACTTCCGAAAAGCGCCTGGTGACCTACTACAATGAGATCAATTCTTTTGAGCGGCAGCTGGCGGCGGACGGCAATGTGATCATCAAGCTGTTTCTGTGTATTGATAAGAAAGAACAGAAAAAACGTTTTAAAAAGCTGATGGAAGTCCGGTCCAGTTCCTGGCGGGTATCGGAGGACGATCTGAAGCGGAACAAGAATTTTGATGTTTACAAAGAGATGAGCGATGAGATGCTGGAGTATACGGATACGGCGTATGCGCCCTGGACGATCGTGGAGGCCATGGACCGCGAGTTCGCGACGGTGAAGATTTATACGGCGGTGATCGAGGCGCTGAAGGCAGCGATCCGCAGAAAAGCGGAAGGATCCGCTTCGGATACCAATGTTTCCCATGTGCCGGTTCCGGCTTCTGAGTACGATGATGAGGTGCTGCGGACCTCCAGCCTGAAGAAGGTGGATCTGAGCCTGTCCCTGGAGCGCGACGAATACAAGAAGGAGCTGAAGGAGCTTCAGCGCAGGATCGAAGAGCTGCACGGGGAGCTGTACCGCAGGAGGATCCCCATGATTCTGGGATTTGAGGGCTGGGATGCCGGCGGTAAGGGCGGAGCGATCAAGCGTCTGACAGACCGGATGGATCCCCGGGGCTATATTGTGCATCCCACCGCTTCCCCGAATGATATTGAGAAAGTGCATCATTATCTGTGGCGTTTCTGGAACCATGTGCCCAAGGACGGCCACATTGCCATCTTTGACCGTACCTGGTATGGCCGTGTGATGGTGGAACGGATCGAGGGCTTCTGTACCAGGGAAGAATGGCAGCGGGCGTACCAGGAGATCAACGAGATGGAGAAGCAGTTCGCCGAGCACGGAGCCATCGTGCTGAAGTTCTGGATGCAGATCGACAAGGATGAGCAGGAGCGGCGTTTCAAGGAGCGGATGGAGAATCCGGATAAGCAGTGGAAGATCACCGATGAAGACTGGCGGAACCGGGAAAAGTGGGATGAGTATGAAAAAGCAGTGGATGAGATGCTGGTTCGTACCTCCACCACCTACGCCCCCTGGATCATCGTAGAGGGAAATAATAAATATTATGCCCGTGTGAAGGTGCTGCGGTCTGTGGTGAACGCCATGGAGGAGCGTCTGGGAACTGCCGGGAAGGCAAAGAAACAGGACTGATTTTTTGCGGCCGGCAGAGAGAAAACCGGAAATATGAGAGTTGCTGCAGGCGGGAGAACAAAAAACCCCCGGGAAGGAGCGTCGGCATGCCGGCGCTCTTTTGGTTGACAGGCAATAGAAAAGCCTGTTGTAAATTCAGTGATTGACATAGGGGAAAAGTCCTGCTATAATTCACTTTAGCACGTTAATATGAGAAAAGGAGGGCAAAATCATGGCACTGAAAAACACCAACGGAAGGATCCTGATGTCTTATTGCCCGGATATCCGGATTTTAGACTGTACCCTGCGGGATGGGGGGCTGGTCAACAATTTTGCGTTTCCGGATGAATTTGTGAAGGCGCTGTATCAGGCAAATATTGCCAGCGGCGTGGATTATATGGAATTTGGATATAAGGCGTCCAAACGGCTTTTTTCCACGGAGGAATTCGGGGAATGGAAGTTCTGTGACGAGGCGTCCATCCGCAGGATCGTGGGAGAGAATGACAGCCCCATGAAGATTTCCGTGATGGCGGATGTGGGACGCTGTGATTACCAGACCGATATTCTGCCAAGGAGCGAGAGTGTGATCGATCTGGTGCGGGTGGCGACGTATATTCACCAGATCCCTACGGCGATCCGGATGATCGCGGACGCGAAGGAAAAGGGATATGAAGTCAGTGTAAACATTATGGCAGTCTCCAAGGTGGGCGAGCTGGAGCTTCAGTCCGGAATCGAGATGCTGGCGCAGTCCGGCGTAGATTATCTCTATCTGGTGGACAGCTACGGGGCGTTCTATCCGGAACAGGTCAAGACCCTGACGGAGCTTTACATGGAGATCGGGGAAAAATATGGCATTACAGTGGGTTATCACGGACATAACAATCAGCAGCTGGCGTTTGCCAACACGATTGAGTCCCTGCGCTATGGGGCAAGCTTGTTGGACGGGACGGTCTGCGGGATGGGCAGAGGCGCGGGAAACTGTTTCTTGGAGTCGCTGCTGGGATTCTTAAAGAACCCGAAATATGACATTATGCCGGTTCTGAAGTTCATCGAAACCCATATGGGGGAGATGAAGCAGAAGTATGAGTGGGGCTTTGACGTATCCTATATGCTGACCGGTATCCTGAATGCACATCCGAAGTCAGCGATTGCTTTCCAGAAAGGGCAGCGGCAGGATTACACACGGTTTTACCAGGAAATGCTGGAGGGAGAATAATATCTTCTGTGGACAGCGACAGCTCAGGGCTGCGGCGGCAGTGAGGAAGAAAGAGGTGAGCAGGATATGAGTACAGAACTTTTGGTGGATGGGAACCCTGTGGACGGGCAGATTGTGGAAAAATGGGAGCTTCTGCTGCAGAAGCTGAAGGATCTGAAAAAAGCGGCGATTGCTTTTTCCGGCGGCGTAGATTCGACATTTCTTTTGTATGCTGCCTGCAGGGCGCTGGGAGACAATGTACTGGCGGTGACCGTGCAGAGCGACTGGGTTCCCATGCGGGAAACCTCGGAGTCGGAGGCCTTCTGTAAGGTTTACGGGATCCGTCAGGTAATCTGCCGCATCCGGGAGGAGGATGTGGAAGGGTTTCTGGAAAACCCGCCGGATCGCTGCTATCTGTGCAAAAAGGTATTGTTCTGCAGGATGATGGAGATGGCGGCGGCAGAAGGGTATGAACAGATGCTGGACGGATCGAATATCAACGATATTTCTGATTACCGCCCGGGGGTGCGCGCCCTGCGGGAACTGGGAGTGATCAGCCCGCTGCAGGAAGTGGGGCTGACCAAGGAAGAGATCCGTATCCTGTCCCGGGCCCATGGGCTGAATACCTGGCAGAAGCCCTCCTTTGCCTGCCTGGCGTCCCGGTTTGTGTACGGGGAAGAGATTACCAGGGAGAAGCTGGATATGGTGGATCAGGCGGAGCAGAAGCTGATGGATCTGGGGTTTCATCAGTTCCGGGTGCGGATTCACGGTAAATTAGCGCGGATCGAAGTGCTGAAGGAGGAAATGGGACGTCTGCTGGAACCGGATATCCTGCAGGAAGTGACCGAATATCTGAAAAAGCTGGGATTTTCCTATGTGACGATGGATCTGATGGGATACCGGAGAGGGAGCATGAACGACGGCCTGGGGCTTTGAGGAAGCCCTGAAAAAGGAGAAAAAAGCGGCGTACAGTCTTGATGGAAGAAAGACTGTGCGCCGTCTTTTTTGGCGAAAGATTTTTTGTGAAAAAAATGACAGTTTGGGATTGACATTCCCCATGGAATCTGTATAATCATACCTGCACCGGGAGTTTAGTAATAGTTGATTTTTTGTTTAGAATAAAGACTACCTGCATGGTGGGAATTACAGAGCAGGAATCATGGGATCAGAGGAGAAAAAGGAAGTGGTTTGAACGTATGGAACCAGATTATATTTACCGGAGCATTGGAAAGAAGATCAGGGAGCTGAGGGACCGCAACGGGCTGACCCAGCAGGAGCTGGCAGACCGGACAGAACTGACGAAGGGATATATTTCCCAGCTGGAGCGGGGGCAGGTGGCGCCGTCCGTGGTGACGCTGTTGGATCTGATCGAGTGCCTGGGAACGACGGCTGCTGATTTTTTCCGGGAGGCGGAGGAAGAGCAGGTGGTGTTCTCTGAGCAGGGTTTTTTCGAGAAGATCGACGAGGGCGGGAACAGCATCCAGTGGATCGTCCCCACCGCGCAGAAAAATCAGATGGAACCGCTTTTGGTGGCGCTGCAGCCTCATCAGAAATTAGAGGAGGACCGGCCCCATGAGGGCGAGGAGTTCGGATATGTACTGTCAGGGAGGATCCGGCTGTATCTGGGCGAAAAGGTCTATGTGGTGAAGGCGGGGGAGAGTTTTTATTATACCGCCAACCGGGCGCACCGCATTGAAAACAGTACCAGCCGCCCGGCGAAGTTTCTCTGGGTGAGCACGCCGCCTACCTTTTAAGCGCGGAGAGAGAAGAAGCGCCTGCCTCTGACAGGCGGGCAGTGAAAATATACAACAGAACGAGGGAGATTGGTTATGGCAAAAGAACAGGCAGAAAATATCATTGAGCTGCGTCATATTACAAAAGAGTTTGAAGATGGGTTTACCGCTGTGTCTGATTTTAACCTGAAGGTCAGACGGGGGGAGTTTGTGACATTCTTAGGGCCCTCCGGCTGCGGAAAGACGACCACCCTGCGCATGATCGCCGGATTCGATACCCCCACATCGGGGGAGATCCTGCTGAATGGGAAGAATATTACAGACCTGCCGCCGAATAAGCGTCCGGTAAATACGGTTTTCCAGCGATACGCGCTCTTCCCGCATATGAATATTTTTGAAAATATCGCGTTTGGGCTGAAGCTGAAAAAGCTGCCGCAGGATGTGATTGTCCGCAAGGTGAAAAAGGTGCTGGAGCTGGTGGATCTGGAAGGATTTGAAAAACGTTCTGTTTCTACTCTTTCGGGCGGGCAGCAGCAGCGGGTGGCCATCGCCCGGGCGCTGGTCAATGAACCGGAGATTCTGCTTTTAGATGAACCGCTGGGGGCGCTGGACTTAAAGATGCGCAAGGAGATGCAGATTGAGCTGAAGGCCATGCATGATGAGCTGGGCATCACGTTTATTTATGTTACCCATGACCAGGAGGAGGCGCTGACCATGTCAGACCAGATTGTGGTCATGAATGAAGGTAAAATGCAGCAGATCGGAACGCCGGAGGATATTTATAACGAGCCGAAAAATGCGTTTGTGGCTGATTTTATCGGGGAAAGCAATATTTTCAACGGCATTATGACCGGGCGCCTGCGCGCCAGGTTCTGCGGCGGGGAGTTCGTCTGTGTGGACGACATCGAGGAAGGTACCCATATCAACGCGGTGGTCAGGCCGGAGGATGTGGAGCTGACCGCGCCGGAGAAGGGGATTATCCGGGGAACCGTGTCCTCCGTGGTGTTTAAAGGGATGCATTACGAAATTACGGTAGAGTCCGGAAAGAACGAGATTGTGGCTCAGTCCGTCCATTCGGCTATGGTCGGGAACCGGGTGGGGATCTGTGTGGAGCCCGACAATATCCACATTATGGTGGCGGAAGACCACACGAATATTTTTGTGGCGGATCTGAACCGCAATTATAAGCTGGAGTACAACGGGCACGAGCTGGATGTGAGCGTGACGAAGCTGATCCGGGGCAGCAGGCGGCTGGAGGACGGGACGTTGGTGGATGCGGCCGGGGAAAAGGTGGATCTGCGGCGGCTGAAGGTGCTGGTTTCCATCCAGCCCGGCGATATCACCATGACCGACCATGTGGATGAAGGGATGGTACACGGATATATCCGCAGCCTGATTTATAAAGGCGACCATTACAGCTATGTGATCCATACGGAGGATGTGGAGCAGGACTTTGTTGTGGATGACGAGTATCTGTGGAACATGGATGACCATGTGGGGCTTCTGATACCCGAATCGAAGATGAAGTTCCAGGTGAAACGTTAAAGCGCTGCTGTGCACGGGAAACAGTAACTATTTGGGAGGAAACAGAGTTGAGAACATTTCGATTTTCCAGGAAATGCCTGGGGATACCCTATGCCGCGTTCCTGTTTGTGTTTGTGGCGGCGCCGCTGGCGGTTCTGTTTTATTATGCGTTTACAGACGGCAGCGGGAAACCTACCTTTGCCAATTTGGCGGGATTTTTTGCCAACGCCAATACACTGGGGACGCTGTGCTACAGTCTTGCCGTGGCGGTGGTGACAACGGCGGTCTGCCTGCTGATTGCCTACCCCACAGCGTATATTCTGGCCGGCAGCAGACTGAAAAACCGGTCGGCGCTGCTGCTGCTTTTTATCATGCCGATGTGGATTAATTTTTCCATGCGGATTACAGCGCTGAAGGAGATCCTGACGCTGATCGAAGGAAATCTGTCCTATTTTCCGTTCCTGAATGCGGTAATCGGTATGGCGTATGATTTTCTGCCGTTTATGATCCTGCCGATCTACAACACGCTTTCCAGGCTGGACGGCTCTCTGGTGGAGGCGGCCAGGGATCTGGGCGCGGACGGGAAACGGGCATTTTTCCGCGTTGTGCTGCCGCTGTCTGTACCGGGCATCGTCAGCGGCGTGTCCATGGTATTTTTGCCTTCCATGACCAATTATGTGGTGCTGGATATGCTTTACAACAGCACCTATATCATGGGAAGCCTGATCGGCAGCTACTTTGCCGCATATAACTGGAACGGCGGTTCCATGATCGCGCTGATTCTTCTGGGAATCATCTGTCTGTTTACATTCCTGACAGGGGAGCGCAGGGAAGATGGACGTAAGATGGGAGGTGCCCTGCTGTGAAAAAAGGAAAAGCAATCTTTTTGCTCTGCGTACTTGTATTCCTGTATGCGCCGATCCTGATCTTAGTGGTCTACAGTTTTACGGACGCGACGCAGATCGGGGCGATCCGGGGATTGTCCTTCCACAATTATGTCACGCTGTTTACGACGCCGGAACTGACCGGGATGATCGTGGGAACCGTATTTCTGGCGCTGGGGGCGGCGGCCATCGCTACCGTGCTGGGAACGGCCGGGGCGATCGGTTCTTTCTACTCCCGCCGCAGGGTGGGATCCATGATCTCCACCATGAACCAGATCCCGGTGGTCAACGCGGATGTGGTGACCGGCTTTTCCATCTGCATTTTGCTGGTGGTGGTATTTGGGGTCAGCAAGGACAGCTTCGTGCCGCTGGTGGCCGGACATGTGACGCTGTGCGCGCCGTTTGTCTACCTGTCTGTGATCCCCAGGCTGAAGCAGATGGATCCCAGTATTTATGAAGCGGCGCTGGATCTTGGGGCAACGCCGGTGGAAGCGCTGCGGCGGGTGGTGATCCCGCAGATCGGCCCCGGTATTCTGTCGGGGTTTGCGCTGGCAGTGACACTGTCGCTGGACGACTATTTTATTGCCACTTATACAAAACCGGCGACGTTTGATACCATCAGTACCTATGTGGTGAATGCGACCAAGGGAGCCCAGACGGAAATTAAAACCGCGCTGTGGGCGCTGTCCGCTGTCATTTTTGTGATTGTGGTGCTGATCGTAGTGATGATGAATGTGCGTGCGAAAAAGCAGATGGCGGGAGGTAGACGGCCCTATGAGAACTGACAAAATCAGAAAGCGTGTGCTGGCAGTTTCAATGGCTGCGGTCCTGGGCGGGGCTGCGGTGCCGGCGCCGGGGGGAACGGACGGACTGCCCGGGGAGATGGCGATCCGGGCGCAGGCCGCGGATGTGAAGGGGGAAGGTTCCGGGCAGAAGGTTACCCTGCGGGTCTGCAACTGGGAAGAATATATTGACCTGGGCGACTGGGATGAGGAAGAGACCATTGACCTGGAGAGCGGAGATATCATCGGCGTGAATTCCATGGTGGAGGATTTTGAGGCGTGGTACCTGGAACATTACGGCGTGGAGGTAGAGGTGGAATATTCCACCTTCGGAACCAATGAGGATCTCTATAACATGCTGACCCTTGGAGATACCTACGACCTGGTCTGCCCCTCTGAATATATGATTATGAAACTGATGGCGGAAGACCAGCTGGTACCGCTGTCGGAGGGATTTTTTGATACATCCGAGGAAAAGAATTATTATATCAACGGGGTATCTCCCTTTATCCAGAATATTTTTGATTCCAAGGAAATCAACGGGGAGACCTGGGCAAAATATGCCGCCGGCTATATGTGGGGCGTGACGGGGATTGTCTACAATCCGGATGTGGTTTCCGCGGAGGATGCATCCAGCTGGAGGATCCTCAATGACAGCCGGTTTTACCGCCAGGTGACGATCAAGGATAATGTGCGGGATTCTTATTTTGCGGCTGTGGGGGCGGTGAAGTCTGATCTGCTGACGGATGCGGCGTTCCTTGCTGATCCTGATTATGCGCAGCGCCTGGAAGACGAAATGAACGATGTTTCCCCGGAAACCATTGCCGAGGTGGAGAGTTACCTGCAGGATGTGAAGAATAACGCCTATTCTTTTGAGACGGACTCCGGCAAGGTGGACATGATTACCGGAAGGGTTGTGGCCAATTACCAGTGGTCGGGAGACGCGGTTTATACCATGGATCAGGCGGATGAGGATGATTACACGCTGGCATTTGCTGTGCCGGAGGAATCCACCAATATATATTTTGACGGCTGGGTGATGCTGAAAAACGGTATCGGCGGGGACGCAGCGAAACAGCAGGCGGCGGAGGCTTTTATTAATTTTCTGTCCCGGCCGGATAATGTGATCCGCAATATGTATTATATCGGCTATACGTCTGTGATCTCCGGCGCAGAAGACGGGCGGATCTTTGAATATGCCGACTGGTGCTACGGCGCGGAAGAGGAGGAAGAAGATGTGGTGGAGTATCCCGTGGGGGCTTTCTTTACCGGGGATAACAGTGATGAGGATTATGTCATTACCACACCTGCCGATCAGGCTTACCGTCAGCTCTACGCGCAGTATCCCGATGAGGAGACGCTGAACCGTTCTTCCATCATGGTTTATTTTGACCAGGAGGTGAACGACAGCATCAATGAAATGTGGATCCATGTGCGGTGTTTCAATATTTTTGATATTCCGGTGTGGGCGTGGATCCTGGCGGCCGCGGTGGCGGCAGGCCTGACAGTCCTGTTTGTGCGGCAGAAGAAGCGGAAGAATCTGTATTAGGAAGCCGGGCTCCTGCTCTTGGAAATGAGCAGCACCCTGTATATCATTTCTGAAAGACGGCGCATTTGTAAACTGTCAAAAATGAAAAAATTCCCTTGAAACATTTGATCCGCAACAGCAGATACTGATGCTGTAACCGATCATGTTTCAGAAGGGAGTTTTTTTATGCAAAAACAGAAAGGAAATCTTGCGATTGCCTCTGTTCCCATTCAGGAATGGGGCGAGCTGTACAGCGCAGATGAGGCGATCAAAACGGGAACTATTTTCCGCGACCTGGATCTGCCCTTTTTTGCGGCCGACAGCATCCCTGACAGGGAGCCGGGAGGGCGGAGTACGGATCTGCTTGGCAGTCCGGAAGAACAGAAATGCCAGGCGGATCTGCTGGAAATCCAGAAGGTCAGTTTTGTGCTGGATGATCTGCGGCTGTATCTGGATACACATCCGGAGGATGCGGACGGTCTGGCGCTTCTGAAAGATCTGCTGCAGAAGCGGAGAATGCTGACGGAAGATTTTGCCCAGGCGTGTTATCCTCTGACGCCGGACTGTATGGGAACTGTATATTTGCAGAATCCGGACAGCAGCTGCTTCTGCTGGCAGGAAGGTCCGGCCCCGTGGGAAGGAGACTGCTGTTGTATGGCAGGCCAGGATAACGATCGCCGGCAGACGGATCCGGCTTTGCGGAAAGGAGGCTGTGCGTAATGTGGATTTATGAAAAGAGACTGCAGTATCCGGTAAAGATTACCAAAACCTGTCCCAAGACAGCGCAGCTGATCATCAGCCAGTATGGCGGACCGGACGGGGAGCTTTCTGCTTCCATGCGCTATCTGGCCCAGCGCTATACCATGCCCATCAAGCGGGTCGGCGGCCTGCTGACGGATATCGGAACGGAAGAACTGGCGCATATGGAGATCATCTGTGCCATGGTGTATCAGCTCACTAAAAACCTGACGGTGGAGGAGGCAAAGACGGCGGGATTTGACGCATACTATATCGACCATACCGCCGGGATCTGGCCCCAGGCAGCTTCGGCGCTGCCGTTTTCCGCCATCGAGTTCCAGTCAAAGGGAGACGCGATCACCGATCTGACAGAGAATCTTGCCGCGGAGCAGAAGGCGCGGACGGTATATGACAATCTCCTGCGGATGATTTCAGATCCGGAAGTCAGGGAGCCGCTGAAGTTCCTGCGGGCAAGGGAAATCGTCCATTTTCAGAGATTCGGCGAGGCGCTGGAGCAGACGAAAGAAAAGATGGAATCCAAAAACTTTTATTACTTCAATCCGGAGTTTGATCAACACATGCTGGATGGCAGGATGGATGGATAAGAAGCTGCCGGAGGAATGCAGGGGCTGGAAATGGTATCCATGCATCTGATCTGAAGGGAAAGCTAAGAAGCTGCCGGAGAAAAACAGGAAACTTATGTTTCGGACGTACAGTCTGGGAAGATTATGCGGTTATAAAACAGAAAGTCTGCTTTATAACCGTATTTTCTAAGCTGTAGTACGGTCAGAAAAGGGAAAAGCCAGATTTGTGCCGTACTGTTGCGGACTATGGTGCGGCAGGAAATAGAAAATTGCCTGCTTGTTTGCAGCAAGGCGGGTATACCGTACATTCTTCCTCCAGTCTTTATTCAACGCTCCTTTATTTTCTCGATCAATTCCCGGATCCGCTCCTCTGTCTCCTCCAATTCTGCCGCAATCACGGCAACATCCTTTCCCTTTGCCAGCTTTTTCCGAATCTGCAATGTCAGAAGCTGTTTTTCTCCCTGAGTTCGCCCCTCTTCCATACCAGAAAGCCGGCCTTCTTCTATACCAGAGCGCCGTCCCTCCTCCAGACCGGAACGCCGTCCCTCTTCTATACCGGAACGCCGGCCCTCTTCCATACCAGAACGCCGTCCTTCCTCCATGCCGGCTTTCCAGGCGGCTTCCCGCTCCTGGCGCATGTGCTTTTCCTGATCGTATTCAAAAATACTCATCGCTCTCGCCTCCATCCTGTGGTTTTCAAGGAATTCCCGCAGAACATCCTCATGGATGCACTCCCGGATGGCGCGGTCCACCGCCTCCTCCAGGGACATCTCCTCCGTGTACTGCCGGATCTTGTCTGTGTATATGGCGTATT
>CALWGM010000026.1 GCA_944380065.1 uncultured Lachnospiraceae bacterium | reverse complement strand
TCGGACTTCTGGCTCTCCGCCATGGCCTTCCGGTAGGTCTCCCGGTTCTCCCATACGGAGGCGATTGCTTTTTTCAGAGTTTCCTCTGTCAGGTTCTCCTCCTCCAGCACATAGCTGAAGCCCTGTTTTTGGAAGGAGTTGGCGTTCAGGATCTGGTCTCCGCGGCTGGCCGCCTTAGAGAGCGGGATCAGGATATTGGGTTTGCAGAGCGCCTGCAGTTCGCAGATGGCGTTGGCGCCGGCGCGGGAGATCACCAGGTCTGCGGCCGCGAACAGATCGGCCAGCTCTTCACTGATATATTCATACTGTACATAGCCGACTGTATTGTGCAGGGTGGGATCCAGATTCCCCTTTCCGCAGAGATGAATCACCTGGTATTTCTTTAGTAATTCCGGAAGCAGCCGGCGCACCGTTTCATTGATGACACGGGATCCCAGGCTGCCGCCGATGATGAGGATCACCGGTTTGGCGTCTGTGAATCCGGTGTATGTATAGGCTTTTTCCTTATCTCCCTGTAAAAGCTCCCGGCGGATCGGGGATCCGGACAGGACGGCCTTGCCTTCCGGCAGCAGCTTCAGGGTCTCCGGGAAATTGCAGCAGACCTTGCTGGCAGCAGGGATGGCAAGCTTGTTGGCCAGACCGGGAGTCATATCGGACTCATGGATGATCACAGGCACATGCAGATGCTTTGCCGCCAGGACGACAGGCACGCTGACAAACCCGCCTTTGGAAAATACGATGTCGGGTTTCAGCTTCCGGATCAGGTGTCTGGCCTGTCCGTAGCCCTTGAGTACTTTTAAGGGATCAGAAAAGTTTTTGGGATCGAAATATCTCCGGAGCTTGCCGGAAGAAATGCCGTAATAGGGAATCTTTTCCTTTTCCATCAGGCCTTTTTCGATGCCCTCATAGGATCCGATATAGGAAATCTCGTAGCCCAGCTCTTTCAGGCGGGGCAGCAGAGCGATATTCGGGGTTACATGTCCGGCTGTTCCGCCGCCGGTCAGAATGATCTTTTTCATATGTCAGCCCTTTCCGGATCTGAGATCCTCACATTTTTCGGGATTTGGAAACCACTTCTTTCATTAATAGTATACGTTTGACGGGAAAAGTCAACACACTTTTGGCAAAAAAAGAAGGGAACAGTTTCTGGAAAAAGCGTGTCGGAATTTACAGCAAAAAGGGGGACGATTTTCCTTCCTTTCTATTATGGTTTCTGTTACACTAAGGTCAGGCGGACAACAGTGCCCGGCAGAAAGGAGGTGTCGGATGGAACACATACTTCATTTGGCAAAATCGCTGTACATGCCGTATCAGAATGAGATCATTCTGGGAATCCTGGCATGTCTGTTCGTACTGATGATACTGACGCTGCTGGCAGTGAGAAGATGCAGAAAACAGATAAAACGCCTGACAGAAAATACAAAGGAAATGGCAAAGGTGGCGCTTAGCCAGAGCAGCCTTGCCATGCGGCGGGAGAAGACCCTGGACAGGCAGGAGAAATCGGCGCAGCCGGAGGCGAAAAAGCCGGTTTCCAGAGAAGAGGAGGAGCTGTTTGGAAGCGTGATCCAGGAAATTTTTCCATAATGCCCCCTAAGGCTACTTGAAATATGAAAAAGCATTTGCTACAATACAGAAGAAAGTTAAAAAAATAACAAAGACACAGATAAACGAGAAAAGGAGCGAGGGAAATGAGCAAGGTTACATTTGATTACAGCAGGGCGGCTTCGTTCATCAGTGATGAAGAAGTAACATATATGAGCCGCCTGGCAGAAGACGCGAAGAAGGTTCTGGTTTCAAAGACAGGCGCAGGCAATGATTTTCTTGGATGGATCGATCTTCCGGTAGATTATGATAAGGAAGAGTTTGCACGGATCAAGAAGGCAGCCGAGAAGATCCAGGGCGATTCCGAGGTGCTGGTGGTGATCGGTATCGGCGGTTCTTATCTGGGCGCGCGGGCAGCGATCGAGTTCCTTCGTCACGGTTTCTATAATAATATCCCGAAGGAAATGCGGAAGACGCCGGAGATCTATTACGCGGGCAACAGCATCAGCGGCGCATACCTGCAGGGTATTCTTGACGTGATCGGCGACCGTGATTTCTCTGTGAATGTCATTTCAAAATCCGGCACGACCACAGAGCCGGCCATCGCTTTCCGTATTTTCAAAGAGAAACTGGAGCAGAAATACGGCAAGGAGGAAGCTGCGAAGCGGATCTACGCCACCACAGATAAGGCGAAAGGCGCGTTAAAGGTACTGGCCACAGAAGAAGGATATGAGACATTCGTGGTTCCGGACGACGTGGGCGGACGTTTTTCTGTCCTGACAGCAGTGGGGCTGCTTCCCATCGCGGTTAGCGGTGCGGATATTGACAGGCTGATGGAGGGCGCGGCCGCAGGACGCGCGCTGGCATTGGAGAAGGATTTTGCCGAGAATGATGCGCTGCAGTATGCGGCGATCCGCAATATTCTCCACCGGAAGGGCAAGAGCGTGGAAGTGCTTGCCAACTACGAGCCCAGCATTCATTATATCAGCGAGTGGTGGAAGCAGCTTTACGGGGAGAGCGAGGGCAAAGACCAGAAGGGAATTTTCCCGGCTTCCGTGGATCTGACTACAGATCTCCACTCCATGGGTCAGTTTATCCAGGATGGTTCCCGGATCATGTATGAGACTGTGCTGAAGATCGAGGATCCGAGAGGACAGGTTGTGATTCAGGAGGAGCCGGTGGATCTGGACGGCCTGAATTATCTGGCCGGAAAAGACATGAATTTTGTCAATGACTGTGCGATGAACGGAACGATCATGGCACATACAGACGGCAACGTGCCGAACCTTATGGTAAAGGTACCTGCCCAGGACGAGTATTCCCTGGGACAGCTGTTCTACTTCTTTGAGTTTGCGGTAGGCGTCAGCGGGTACATCCTTGGCGTGAATCCTTTTAACCAGCCCGGTGTGGAGAGCTACAAGAAGAACATGTTTGCTCTTCTTGGAAAGCCCGGCTATGAGGAGATGCGCGGGGAGCTTTTAAAGCGTCTGTAAGATTACAGAAACGGGGGATATTCCTCCGGCATAAATGAATGGTGAACAGGAGCAGCGGCAGACCGGAATGGCCTGCCGCTGTTCCTGTTTTTTGGGGCTCATCAGACGTCGGATTAGCGGTAAAAACAGACGGCGAAAGAAAATGTTACAGAATGAAAAATCATACGGCAGCCATGATCTGAAGAAAGTGGTGGGCAGGTGGTAAAAACGGGCGGTTTTTGTCGATAAAATGGTGAAAACATGCCTGTTTTTCACTGAAATGCCAGTTTTTTTATAAAAAAGGGTTGACACACCAGAAATCCACTGTTATAATCTCCGAAAAGTTTTGTAACAATTCCGTAACAAATTTAACGGAAATGAGTAATATATAACACAAATGTAATACGTCTTACAAAACTTAATTTTTGAAAAAGAAGCTTTGTATGAAAAGACAGAGCACAGGAGGTCAAATGAAATTCAGAAAATTGGTTATGGAACTTGGAATTGTCGCGGCAGCCGCCGTTATGGTATCCATCCCGTCAGCCGTTTCTGTCAGTGCCGCAGAAACTGTTTCCAACGCGTCTTTTGCTGCAATGGAAGCAATCAATGCTGTCGACAGTGATTCAGCAGAGAATTTACAGGAGACAAATCAGGAAGAAAAATCAGAATGGGAAGGCAGACTGCTGGCGCTTGTGGAAGAGGATTCCAGCCTGACCGTGCGGAGCGGGGCAAACGCAGACGCAGAGGTTGTTGGCAAGATGAGCCGCGGAGCTGCTGCAGATATTATTGAAAAAGGCGACGAGTGGACAAAGATCGTATCCGGGGATGTGGAAGGATATGTGAAGAATGAGTACTGCCTGTTTGAGGAAGAGGCTGAGGCACAGGCCGGCGAGCTCTGCGAGACCCGGGCAACTGTAACAACTGACGGTCTGCGGATCCGCGAGGCGGCAGGGACGGATGCGAAAATCCTGGATGTGGCAGACCAGGGCGCAGTCCTGACGGTTTCCGGTGAAACGGCAGGTGCGGAAAAAGAGGACGGCTGGGTACAGGTAGACTTAAACGGCACAGCGGCGTATGTATCCGCAGACTATGTGGATGTTGCCATGCATGTGGAAGAGGCCATGAGCATGGAGGAAATTCTAGAGCAGCAGGCGGCGGCAAGGGCAGCGGCACAGCAGGCTGCCGGCCAGAGTGCAGGCGGATCTTCCGACAGCGTGGCGGTCAGCGCATCTTCCGATGAGGTAACTCTGCTGGCTGCAATCATCCAGTGTGAGGCAGGCGGCGAGTGCTATGCAGGCCAGCTGGCGGTAGGCGCGGTTGTGATGAACCGTGTAAAAAGCAGTTCTTTCCCCAACTCGATTTCCGGCGTGATTTACCAGAAGGGGCAGTTCTCACCGGTTGCCAGCGGGAAGCTTGCGCGGGTATTAAGCAGCGGGAAAATTTCTTCCAGCTGTTACCAGGCTGCACGCGAGGCGATGAGCGGCGTGGACAATACCGGCGGGGCAAAGTTTTTCCATGCAGGTTCCGGCAATGGAACCATGATCGGGAACCAGGTGTTCTACTAAAAAAGAAAAGGATGCAAATGGAGTCCGTCAGGGGCGGCCGGTTTTACGCCTGCCCCTGACGGACTTTCTGGTTTTGCGGAAGCAGGGCGTGTTTTTGGTTGTAAAAGCGGATAAAATATAGTATGATACAAGAGAAAAAACGACAGGGAGGCGACATATGGGAGTAGAGATGCAGCTGGTGATATTCTGGATTGTTGTGTTTGCGGCGATGGTTGTCATCGAGCTGATTACGTTGGGGCTGACGACGATCTGGTTTGCCGGCGGTGCGCTGGTGGGATTGTTTGTGAGTATGACAGACGTCAGCTTTCCCGTGCAGATGCTGCTGTTCCTTGCAGTATCCTTTGTGCTTCTGATACTGGTACGGCCCTGGGCCAGGAAGCGGTTTAACCACGGGCGGGTACAGACGAATGTACAGGGTCTGATTGGTCAGACCGCTGTAGTAACAGAAGATATTGATAATGTACAGGCAAAGGGGAGCGCGTCAGTCCAGGGACAGGAATGGATGGCCCGCAATGTCTGTGATGAGCCGATTGCAAAAGGGACGCAGGTGACGATCCGCGAGGTCAGGGGAGTAAAGCTGATCGTGGAACCGTCCGGCGGGCAGACGGCGGAATAGAACGGCAGGAGACGAAAGGAGGACATTATGTTCTGGATTGCTGTTATTGTTGTGATTATTATTGTGATTCTGGTGCTGGTATCCTGTGTGAAGATCGTTCCCCAGGCCAATGCGTTTGTGGTAGAGCGTCTGGGCGCTTACCAGGGCACCTGGGAGGTAGGGCTTCATTTCAAAGTGCCGTTTATCGACCGGGTGGCAAAGCGGGTGCTTTTAAAAGAACAGGTGGTAGACTTTGCGCCGCAGCCTGTGATCACGCAGGATAACGTTACCATGCGGATTGATACGGTGGTGTTTTTCCAGATCACGGATCCGAAGCTGTTTGCCTACGGTGTGGAGAATCCCATCATGGCCATTGAGAACCTGACGGCCACCACGCTGCGGAATATCATCGGTGACCTGGAGCTGGATGAGACGCTGACTTCCAGGGAGACGATCAACACCAAGATGCGGGCTTCGCTGGATATCGCCACAGATCCCTGGGGCATCAAGGTGAACCGGGTCGAGTTAAAGAATATTATCCCGCCGCAGGCGATTCAGGAAGCCATGGAGAAGCAGATGAAGGCGGAGCGTGAGCGCCGGGAAGCGATTCTCCGGGCAGAGGGTGAGAAAAAATCCACCATCTTAGTGGCAGAAGGTAAAAAAGAATCTGCGATCCTGGATGCGGAGGCAGAAAAACGGGCGGCGATCCTCCGGGCGGAGGCGAAGCGCGAGGCGACGATCAAGGAGGCGGAAGGTCAGGCAGAGGCGATCCTGCGGATCCAGCAGGCGAATGCGGATGGTCTGCGTTTCCTGAAAGAGGCGGAGCCGGATGCGGCTGTTCTGCAGATCAAGAGTCTGGAAGCGTTTGCCAAGGCGGCGGACGGCCAGGCCACCAAGATCATCATCCCTTCGGAGATCCAGGGGATCGCGGGGCTGGCAAAGTCTGTTGTGGAAGTTGCCGCAGATGTAAAGGACGCAAAATAAAACGGAGAAGACAATCAGATGAGCAGGGCTGCTTCCTTTCAGGCAGCCCGCTTCTCATTGCACAGGGAGCCGCCGCCATCGGGGCGGGGCTGATTTCAATGGAGGACATGTGAGATGAATTTAAAGGGTAGGAATTTTTTAAAGCTGCTGGATTTTACTCCGGAGGAGATTACATATTTGATTGACCTGGCGGCAGAGCTGAAGGCAAAAAAGAAACAGGGGATCCTGCACGACACCCTCCGCGGCAGGAATGTGGCGCTGATTTTTGAAAAATCCAGCACCCGTACCCGCTGTTCTTTCGAGGTGGCCGCTTATGATCTGGGGATGCATGCCACATTTCTGGATCCGTCTGCTTCGCAGATCGGGAAAAAAGAAAGCATTGCCGACACGGCCCGGGTGCTGGGGCGGATTTATGACGGTATTGAATACCGGGGCTTTGAACAGACGATTGTGGAAGAACTGGCAGAATATGCGGGGGTTCCGGTGTGGAATGGCCTGACCAATGAATTCCATCCCACACAGATGCTGGCGGATATGCTGACGATCCGCGAACATTTCGGGCATCTGAAGGGGATCCGCCTTACCTATATGGGGGATGCCCGTTATAATATGGGGAACTCCCTGATGGTGGTCAGTGCGAAATTAGGACTGCATTTTACAGCATGCACCAACAAAAAATATTTTCCGGATCCCGGATTGGTGGAAACCTGCCGGGCCATCGCGGCGGAGACCGGGGCGACGATTGAGCTGACGGAGGACGCGCTGGCGGGAACGAAGGATGCTGACGTGATTTATACGGATGTCTGGGTTTCCATGGGAGAGCCGGACGCTGTGTGGGAGGAGCGGATCCGGGATCTGACTCCTTACCGGGTGACCGCCGCGCTGATGGAGAATGCCGGTCCGCAGTGCAGATTCATGCATTGTCTGCCTGCGTTCCATGACCTGAAAACGGTGATCGGGGAACAGATCCATGAAAAGTACGGTCTGGATGAGATGGAAGTAACGGACGAAGTATTTGAGAGCCCGCAGTCGATCGTATTTGACGAGGCGGAAAACCGGATGCATACCATCAAGGCCGTGATGCTGGCAACGCTGGGCGGGGCAGACGGGATATGCTGAGAGAACAGATCCTGAAGCTGCTGCGGGAAAAGGACGGATTTTTGTCCGGGCAGGAGATCAGCCAACAGTTTGGCGTATCGCGGACCAGCATCTGGAAGGCGATCCGCCAGTTGGAGGAAACAGGATATGAGATCGAGGCTGTCCGGAACCGGGGTTACCGGCTGCTGACAGAGCCGGATCTGCTCAGCGCAGAACGGATCCGGCAGTTTCTCCATACCGATTGGGCAGGAGGGGAGATCCGCGTATATGACAGTGTGGATTCCACAAACAATGAGGCAAAACGGGCGGCGGAGGATGGCGCCGGGCATGGACTGGTGCTGGCGGCAGAAGAACAGACTGCCGGCAAAGGGCGCCGGGGAAGAGCCTGGGATTCCCGGAAGGGAGAGGGGATCTTTATGACGCTGCTGCTGAAGCCGGAGATTGAACCGGGAAATGCCTCCATGCTGACCCTGGTGATGGGAATGGCTGTGCGGGATGCCCTGAAACAGGCGGCCGGTCTGGACGCCTGGATCAAATGGCCCAATGATATTGTCTGCGACGGCAGAAAAATCTGCGGGATTCTGACGGAGATGAGCGCCCAGGTGGATTATATCAACCATATCGTGATCGGCGTGGGAATCAATGTGCACAACCGGGAGTTCCCGGACGGGGTGCAGGAGATGGCCACTTCTGTGTACCGGCAGACCGGGAAGGCCGTCTGCCGGGCCCGGCTGGCAGCGGAGGTGCTGAATTGTTTTGAACCCTATTATACCCGCTATCTGCAGACACAGGACCTGCAGGGGCTGAAGGCCATTTATAATGAGCATCTGATCAACCGGGGCAGGCGGGTTCGGGTGTGCGACCTGAGGACTGAGTTTACAGGAATGGCACAGGGAATCAATGCGCGCGGGGAACTGCTGGTGGAGACAGAAGACGGACTTGCCGCAGTGTCTGCGGGGGAGGTTTCGGTCAGGGGCGTTTACGGGTATGTATAGCCGGGACACCGCCGTACCAGGTCTGACGGCCTGCGCAGCGGCGAATGGTAAAACGTAAATCTGCAGGAGGAATGTTATGTATGAGGAAGGAACCGTGCTCTGCGCATCCAGCGCATACACAAAGCAGTTTTATCTGAATCCTGAATTTGAGGGGCTTCCGGAGGGCATACGGGAGGAACTGAAGATTATGTGTGTGCTGTATACGGAGGATGTGGGCGGCACGCTGCTGCTGCGGTTTGATGAAGAAGGAAACCTGAATTTTGAAACAGACGCCAATGAAGAGGATCTGTTATATGATGAGATCGGAAGCGTGCTGAAGATCAAACAGATCCAGGCGCAGAAGGCGGATTTTTTAGAATCCCTGGAAATGTATTACCGTGTATTTTTCCTGGGTGAAGTGTGGGAGGACGAGTAGTCATGTTGCTGACGGTAGATATTGGAAATACAAATATAACGCTGGGGGTTTTCAATGGAAAGAAGCTGCGTACGACATTCCGGATGACGACGATCCAGACCCGGACGTCGGACGAATACGGGATGGTGATGTGTGAGCTTCTGGAACATAATGAGGTGAAGGTGGAGGATATCACGGATGTGATCGTGGCGTCGGTGGTTCCCAATGTGATGCATTCGCTGACCAGCGCGATTATTAAATATTTTCACTGTAAGCCGATTATCATTGAGGCCGGCATCCGCACCGGGATCCGCGTGGCGGGACGCAATCCCCGGCAGGTGGGGGCAGACCGGATCGTGGACGCGGCGGCGGTTTATGAGCTGTACGGCGGGCCGGCGATCGTGATCGATTACGGAACGGCGACGACTTTTGACCTGGTGGACGAGGACGGTACCTTTACCGCCTGCGTGATCGCGCCGGGCATCCGGACTTCCGCCCAGGCCATGTGGAGCATGGCGGCCAAGCTGCCGGAGTTTGAGATTAAGAAGCCGAAGAGCATCCTGGCGCAGGAGACCATCGCCTGTATGCAGGCAGGGCTGGTGTTTGGCCAGGTGGGACAGACGGAGTACATTGTCCGGCAGATGAAAAAAGAGTTTGGCCGGGAGAATGTGAAGGTGGTTGCCACCGGCGGGCTGGGCAGGATCATTGAAAAGGAAACTGACGTGATCGACGTCTATGATCCCATGCTGACGCTGAAGGGCATGCGCCTGATTTTTGAGAAACAGAAAAAACAGTGAGATGCGCCGGCGGGGCTTCCGCCGCGTGATCAAAGAAAATGGCAGGAAAAGAATGGATACATTGCGAATAGGAACAGTGGTTCTGGACAATCCTCTGATTCTGGCGCCAATGGCAGGAGTGACAGACCTGCCATTTCGTTTGCTGTGCCGGGAGCAGGGAGCCGGGCTGCTGTGCATGGAGATGGTCAGCGCGAAGGCCATTTATTATCGGAATAAACATACAGAAAAGCTGTTGGAGATTGATCCCCGGGAACACCCGGTATCGCTGCAGCTGTTTGGCTCAGACGCGGATATCCTGGCGGAGATTGCGGCGCAGATCGAGGAGCGGCCGTTTGATATACTGGATTTTAATATGGGCTGCCCGGTTCCCAAAGTGGTGAATAACGGGGAGGGATCCGCGCTGATGCGGGATCCTGCCCGGGCGGAGGAAATCCTGCGGAAATTAGTGAAGGCAGTCCGTAAGCCGGTTACGGTAAAGATCCGCAAAGGATTCGACGACGATCATGTGAACGCGGTGGAGATCGCGAAGATTGCGGAGGACTGCGGCGTGGCGGCGGTGGCGGTTCACGGACGGACCCGGCAGCAATATTATGCCGGAAAAGCCGACTGGGATATCATCCGTCAGGTGAAAGAGGCGGTGTCCATCCCGGTGATCGGAAACGGCGACCTGCACACAGCGGAGGATGTGCTGCGTATGAAGGCGGAGACTGGCTGCGACGGTTTCATGATTGGCCGGGGGGCGCAGGGAAATCCCTGGATTTTTGCCCAGATCCTGCATAAGCTGGAAACGGGGGAGGATCTTCCCCGGCCGACGATGGAAGAAGTGGTGGAGATGGTGCTGCGGCACGCCAGGATGCAGATTGAGACAAAAGGCGAATACATCGGTATCCGGGAAATCAGAAAGCACGCAGCCTGGTATACCGCCGGATATCCGAATTCATCCAGACTGCGGGGACAGATTAACGAAGTGGAGAATTATGACCAGCTAAAGCAGCTGTTTGCCGCGATGGTGCGGATGGGAAAAAGATGACGCAGATTCCCGGAAAAGACGTATAAGAATAAGAAAAGAGTCATAGATTAACCTGTAGAGAAAAATCTGCAGGTTAATGTTATGTCCGGGGAAACATGGTGGAAAAAGCGGAAGAAAGAAGCAGCGGGGAAGATAGGGGATCTGATTAGAAGGATCCGTCTGCGCCGGCGGCGGAAAGAGAAAGGAAATGAGAGCGGCTGCGGGAAAGAGGCGGAAGCGCCCTGGGAGAATCCGTTTCTGGCGTACAGCCGGCAGGTTATGGAAGCCGTACTGCGCCGAAAAGGGATGGACTACCGCGCCTTCCGGCCGATTGTGATCGACACGGATATGCCGGGACAGCATTTCGGTGAGGAGGACGATGTGGATCAGGCGCTGGCACAGATGGAGCAGGGATTAAATTTTCTGGAGATCTGTACGGACAGGCCGCAGTATTTTACTGACTGGAAGCTGCGCATGGAAGAAGAGTACGGGCTGATCGTGCGCATCGTGCCGAAAAGCGGGGAGGAACCACTGTATGGAAATATGGTTCTGGATTTTGAGAGGAACCAGCCGCTGCACAGGGAACTTTTTTCCGGGGACAGGATCTACCTGCCGTTTCAGAAACGGCGCTGGGAGATCCTGAAGCAGGAAGAAATCCATGCGCCGGAAGCGGGCGGGAGTCCGGATCCGGCGGAAGCAGAAAATACCCCGGAAGCCGCAGAAAATAAGGAAAAACCGAAAGAAGATTACCTTGACATCAATGTACCGATTGGTTATAATAGGTTGGCTGTCAGGGTGAAAAAGAATGATAGATCATGATCCGCCGGTTTTCCGCCGGGAAACGGCAGGATCGCAGTTCAGTATAGAGAAAATTGCCGGCAGGAGGAGACAGATCAATGAGCAAAAAGAATCTTTTAACTTATCAGGGATTGCAGAAACTGGAAAACGAATTACAGGATCTGAAGGTGGTCAAGCGGAAAGAGGTGGCCCAGAAGATCAAAGAGGCCAGAGAGCAGGGCGACCTGTCCGAGAACGCGGAGTATGACGCAGCCAAGGATGAGCAGCGCGATATTGAGGCGCGGATCGAGGAGATCGAGAAGATCCTGAAGAATGCCGAGGTTGTGGTAGAAGATGAGGTTGATCTGGACAAGATCAGTGTGGGCTGCCAGGTGCGTATTTTAGACTGTGAGTTCGACGAGGAGTTAGAGTACAAGATCGTAGGTTCCACCGAGGCCAACAGCCTGAAAGGCAAGATTTCCAACGAATCCCCGGTAGGACGGGCGCTGATCGGAGCCAGAGTCGGCGATACAGTAAATGTGGAGACCCAGGCCGGCGTACTGCAGTACAAGGTTCTGGAGATTCAGAGATCTAATTAATGCGGGAGAACGGACGGAGAAGACAGGAGAATAGAAAATGGCAGAACAGAAGAAGGGAAACGCGCCGGAGCAGGATCTGAACCAGATCTTAAAGAACCGGAGAGAAAAGTTAAAGAATCTGCAGGAAGCGGGGAAGGATCCGTTTCAGATTACAAAATATGATGTGACACACCACAGTGAAGAAATCCGGAATCACTACAGTGAACTGGAAGGAAAAGAGGTTTCCATCGCAGGGCGTATGATGTTTAAGCGTGTGATGGGCAAGGCGTCCTTCTGCAACGTACAGGATCTGCAGGGCAGTATCCAGGTTTACGTGGCAAGAGACAGCATCGGGGAAGATTCCTATAAGGATTTCAAGAAATATGATATCGGTGATATCCTGGGCATCCGGGGAGAAGTGTTTACTACCAAAACAGGGGAGATTTCTGTCCACGCGGCGGAAGTGACATTGCTCACCAAGAGTCTGCAGGTGCTTCCCGAGAAGTTCCATGGCCTGACCAATACAGACCTGCGCTACCGTCAGCGGTATGTGGATCTGATCATGAATCCGGAATCCAAAGAGACCTTTATCAAGCGTTCCAGGATCATCAAAGAGATCCGCAGGTTCCTGGATGACAGGGGATTCATGGAGGTGGAGACCCCCATGCTGGTGTCCAATGCGGGCGGCGCGGCAGCCAGGCCCTTTGAGACCCATTACAATGCGCTGGATGAGGATGTGAAGCTGCGGATTTCTCTGGAGCTGTACTTAAAGCGTCTGATTGTGGGCGGCCTGGAGCGAGTGTATGAGATCGGCCGTGTGTTCCGGAATGAGGGCGTGGATACCCGCCACAATCCGGAATTTACACTGATGGAGCTGTATCAGGCGTATACCGATTATGAGGGAATGATGGAGCTGACCGAGAGTATGTTCCGTTATCTGGCGGAGACTGTCTGCGGCAGCAGCAAGATTACCTATAACGGCATTGAGATTGACCTGGGACAGCCGTTCGCGCGCCTGACTATGAATGACGCCATCAAAAAATACGCAGGTATTGATTTTGATGAGGTGAAGACGGATGAGGAGGCGAAAGCCCTGGCAAAAGAGCGGGGCATCGAGTATGAGGAGCGCCACACCAAGGGGGACATCATCAACCTGTTCTTCGAGGAGTACTGTGAGAAGGAGCTGATCCAGCCGACCTTTATCATGGATCATCCGGTGGCGATCTCACCGCTGACCAAGAAGAAGCCCTCCGATCCGGAGAAAGTGGAGCGTTTTGAGCTCTTTATCAATACCTGGGAGATGTGCAACGCATATTCTGAGCTGAACGATCCCATCGACCAGAGGGAGCGTTTCGCGCTGCAGGACGCCGCTTTTGAAGCAGGGGATGAGGAAGCGAACCATACGGACGAAGATTTCCTGAACGCACTGGAGATCGGTATGCCGCCTACTGGCGGGATTGGATACGGCATTGACCGGCTGGTGATGCTGCTGACCGACAGCGCAGCCATACGTGATGTGATCGCGTTCCCCACCATGAAGAGTCTGGAGCCGAAGAAGGGTGAGGCGAAGGCAGACAAGCCTGTGGAAGCTGCCGATCCGGCAGAGGGAAAACCGGCGGTAAAGATCGATCTTTCCAGGGTGAAAGTCGAGCCGCTGTTTGAGGATGCCGTTGATTTCGATACGTTCAGCAAGTCTGATTTCCGGGTTGTAAAGGTGGAAGCCTGTGAAGCGGTTCCGAAGTCAAAGAAGCTTCTGAAGTTCACCCTGAACGACGGAACAGACCGGAAACGCACGATTTTAAGCGGTATTCACGACTATTACGAGCCGGAAGAGCTGGTTGGAAAGACCTGTGTGGCGATCACAAATCTGCCGCCGAGGAAGATGATGGGAATCGACTCCGAGGGTATGCTGATCAGTGCGGTGTACGAGTACGACGGACAGGAAGGACTGAATTTGCTGATGCTGGATGACAGTATTCCGGCGGGAGCGAAGCTGTATTAATACAGAAAAAGTAGTTTTGTACCAATTTCCTATAATAATTTAAAAACTTATAAAGAAATATGAATGAGATCCTGGGAGAGAGACATCTTCCGGGATCTTTTAAGTAAAATAATCACTGCAAAAGCAGAAAATAGAAAGTACGGGGTTACTGTTCAGGTCAGTATCAAACATGTACTGTTTGATGCGTCAGAACATGAGCAGGGGGTGAGCAAATCCCATTTGCGAAGTTACTGTGAACGGAGTGAACAGTAACGGGATTGGGGGCAATACTATGAAACAGAAAAAGGTGTTAAAGCGGGAGAAAATCGAGTATAATAAAAATAAGCAGTTCATGAGTCGGATCTGAATATGAAGCCGATAGCAAAGAATAAAGAGCATTTTAATAAGTGGGTGGGCGTATATCCATTCTATTCAAATGTAGAAAGAGAGGGGGTAAAATAATTTGACGCAGCATAACGAAAAGGGAACACGGAGTGATCTGGTGAAGCTATGATGAGGCAGAAGAACAGATTGCCACAGCTAAAGAGCTGGTAGAGAAGATAGAGGAATATGTAACAGGCAAAATCTGAGAGCGATAAAGATGGATGTGACGGTACATGTAAGAAAAATACAGAAAATTCAACAAGGAGGAATGGAGCTATGTTAAAAAACAAAGTGGCAGTTGTGACAGGCGGAACCAGAGGAATTGGATATGCAACGGTGAGGAAATTCCTGGAAAACGGCGCTAAGGTTGTTCTGTTTGGCTCCCGTCAGGAGACCGTTGAGAAGGCGCTTGCTTCGCTGAAGGAGGAAAATCCGGCATGGGAAGTAAGCGGCGCGTGGCCCGCACTTTCTGATCCGGAGGCAGTGGCGCGGGAAATCGAAGCGATCAGAGATAAATTCGGCCGGATCGATATCCTGGTCAACAACGCGGGAATGTCCGACAGCACGCCGATCGATCACTATACATCAGAGCATTTTGAAAAGATTATGAGCCTGAATGTGAGTGCCGCGATGAACTGTATCATGCCGACGGTTAAAATCATGAAGGAGCAGGGCGGCGGATGCATTCTCAATACCAGTTCCATGGTGAGTATCTGCGGCCAGCCTTCCGGTGTGGCCTATCCCATGAGCAAATATGCGATCAACGGGCTGACCTGGTCGCTGGCACGTGAGCTGGGACCCAGCCATATCCGGGTTAACGCGGTGGCGCCCGGAATCACAAACACCAGTATGGTAGCGGCGCTTCCGAAAGAAATGATCGACCCGCTGATCCAGGCAATTCCCCTTCGCCGGGTGGGTGAACCGGAGGATATCGCGAATGCGTTCCTTTTCCTGGCTAGCGATATGGCGTCCTATGTGACGGGGGAGATCCTGTCGGTGGACGGCGCGATGAGAACCTGATCGAAACAGGTCAGTGACTGAGGTATACTGCTGCAGTGCAGATCTGAATAAGACCGGGCGTTTTTCTGGATGCATTTCGGAAAAACGCCCGGTCTTTTTACTTTTTGCGAAAAGTTTACCGGCAGCCTTCGCTGATTTTTACAAAGCCTCTCTATAATAGACGTGCAATGGGAGTCTTTGTCCGGGAGGCGGCTCCGAAGAAAGAAAAGGAAGCAGTTTATGAGAGAGAAAGTTTTGAAATTTGTCTGGCGGATCCTGCCGTTTGCAGCGGTGATTTCCATTCTGGCCGGCTGTGCCGTCCGTCTGAACCAGCCTGCGGAGGGAGAAGTGGCGAGCAGCTCCAGCCGTCTGGTCTATGCGGCAGCCAGGGTAACGGCTGTGCTGGAGGACAATGCGGCTCCGGATTACGATAACGCCGAAGGGCGGCGTGTGGGCGACCAGGAGCTGGAGATTAAGATTTTGTCCGGCGCGCACCGGGGAGAGATCATGACGGTGACCAATTACATGAGCGCTCTGTTTAATGTGGATGTGCAGGAGGGGAACCGGATCATCGTGCGGATCATGACCGATGAGAGCGGTTCGTATTATGCGTCGGTATTTAATTATGACAGGGGGATTGTGCTGGGGATCTTTTTGCTGATCTTTTTTGCTCTGTTGATCTTCCTGGGCGGAAAGAAAGGGCTGGGGGCGCTGGCCGGTCTGGTGTTTACGCTGTGCACCATCTGGTTTATCCTGATCCCGGGCCTGATCCGGGGAGGAGCGGCGATTCCGCTGACGGTCGTGATAACCGCCGTGACGGCGGTGGCGTCCCTGATCCTTCTGAACGGATATTCCCAAAAGACCTTTTGCGCCGTGCTGGGATGTGTGGGCGGCGTGCTGGTGGCCGGAGTGGCGGCCGCCATCGTGGGAAGCATTACGCCCATGAACGGCTTCAATATGCAGGAGGCGGAGAATCTGATTCTGTACGGCGCTGACAAGGGGCTGAAGGTCAGCGGCCTTTTGGTGTGCGGCGTTCTGATCTCCGCTCTGGGGGCGGTGATGGATGTGGCGCTGGGAATCGCCTCCTCCATGTGGGAAGTAAAAGCACAGAGTCCTGCGCTGAAAGCGAAGGAGTTGTTCCGGTCCGGCATGCAGGTGGGGCGGGACGCCATGGGGACGATGGCCAATACCCTGATCCTGGCTTTTGCGGGTTCGTCCCTGAATATGATGATCCTGGTACAGACTTACGAGATTCCGTTTTTACAGCTGGTCAACACAGACTATATCTGTCTGGAAATCCTGCAGAGCGTGGCCGGTTCGCTGGGAATCCTTCTGACTGTTCCACTGGTGGCTTTTATCAGCGCCGGCGTGATGACGCGGGTGGGGAAAAAGTCTGGTGTTTGATATAGATGACAGGCCCGGCGACCTGCCGGGAGCAGCAAAGAAACAGGAAACCTCTATTGTAGGAAAAGGAGGAGTGATTATGAGAAAAAGAGGTAAGATGAAACGATTCCTCTCCCTGATCCTGACAGCCCTGATGCTTCTGTCTCTGCTGCCTGTCACAGTCCTGGCCGCTTCGGATACCTATCAGAAGGTTGCGGACGGGGCTTCTTTTACAACAGGCAGATATGTGATGGTGACCGATACCGGATATGCGCCGGGCGTGCTGGACGGAACCTGGATTACCGCGCAGGAAATCACGAACGCGGGCGATGCGCTGGAGAATCCGGTGGATGCGGCAGTATGGGATATTACTGTGACCGGAGATCAGGCAGTCCTGACGGACAGCAACGGCGTATCCGTTGCGCCGAAGGGCGGGAACAACAATGGCATCTCACAGGGCGGGTACCAGTGGAAATGGACGTTTGAAAACGGGAAATACACGTTTTCCGGACAGGGCGAGGACACGGTGATCCTGGCCAGCAACAAAGGTTCGCAGAATAAGTTCCGCGGCTACAAAACGACTACGGTGAGCGGGAACCCGAATGCGTATCCTTCGGAATTTACATTGTATAAGTTACAGGAAGGCGGATCCGGAGTAGCGACGGTAGCGGCGCCCTCAGCAGTTCCCCAGGCGGGAGAAGTGGAGACCGGAACCAGGATCCAGCTGTCTACTGTGACGGCCGGGGCGGAGATTTATTTCACCTTGGACGGCAGCGATCCTGCCGACAGCGGGACCAGGGAACTTTACAGTGCGGACAATCAGCCGGAGATCACAGAAGATTGCACGCTGAAAGCGGTGGCTGTGCTGGATGGGAGTTACAGTGAGGTGCAGCAGCTGAAGTATACCGTGAAAGAGGGAACTCTGATCGGAGACGGCGACCAGGTTGTGATCTATGCGCCGGCCTATAACAAAGCGCTGTCGTCTGAGAAAACCGGTTTTTATAATGTGGGAACTGACATTATGGTCAGCGATGACGGTACCGTAACCGGATATACAGAGGACAATATCTGGACCGTTGCCGTGAATGAAGACGGAAGCTACAGTTTCCGGCAGGATGGACAGAATATCGGCCTGGGCGACAGCTATGCCAGCATGGATCTGGGCGCTGTTCATGACGACTGGCAGCTGATTGATCTGGGAGACGGTCTGTACAATGTGCGGAATACCGGCCGCGGAAACTATATGGAGTGGTATGAGAAGTACAGCAACTGGAGCACCTATAACTCTGATTCTGCGGCAGAAGACGATCAGTTTCAGCTGTCCTTCTACAAAGTAACAGATACTCCGGACACTCCGGATGTGCCCATTACAGACGGCGACCAGGTTGTGATCTATGCGCCGGCTTATATGAAAGCTCTGTCTGCGGAATATTCTGGTTTTTATAATAAGGGAACGGATGTGGAAAAATCTGCGGACGGCGTCCTGAGCGGGTATACGCAGAAGGATGTCTGGACGGTAGTGGATAACGGCGACGGTACTTACAGTTTCTCCTATAATGGACAGAATATCGGTATGGGAGACAGCTACAGCAGTATGCCGCTGGGCGAGAAAAATGACAGGTGGGTGCTGGAGAACGCGGGAAACGGTCTGTATTATGTGAAGAATACTGTGCGCGACGCCTATATGGAATGGTATGATTCCAATGGAAACTGGAGCGCATACTATAATATTGCAGAAGGCAGTGAAGGGATGTTTGCCCTGGAGTTCTGCCAGGTGACAGCGATTCCGGATACCCCGGACGAGCCCTCAGGAGATGTGGAAGGCCTGGAAGTGGAAGCTTCCCCGGTCAGCGGAGCCAGTGTGACAGCCGGACAGGAGATTACCCTCGAAGCGGCTGACGGCGCCGAGATTTATTTTACGATGAATACGGACGGCACAGAACCGGCAGATCCGGAAGCAGGCAATGAAGCGCAGAAATATACGGAGGCGATTGAAATTGCGGAGACTCCCGGAAAAGATCAGCCGGTTATCATCAAGGCGCTGGCCTACATTCCGGAAAATGGTGAAACAGCGGCTCAGACGGGAGAGGTTTATACCTTTACCTATAAGGCGCCGATGTACATCGATGATTACGGCCTTTATTTCGGACAGCTTCACGCCCACACCAATCTTTCAGACGGAACCGGTACGGTGGAGCAGGCGTTTGAACATGCGGCCAATGTGGAAAACCTGGATTTCCTGGCGCTGACAGACCATTCCAATTCCTTTGAGGGACAGAGTGGGCTGCCGTCTGCGGGAACCACCCATCTGGGCGATGAGAACGCGGAAGATGAGAACGCTTCCTGGAAAGAGGGAAGAGAGGGAGCCAGAAATATTACCGCCCAGGAGGAGGATTTTGTCGGAATCTATGGCTTTGAGATGACATGGTCCGGCGGAGCTCCCGGGCATATCAACACCTTCAATTCGGAAGGTTTTGAAAACAGAAACGCAGAGCCTTACAGGAAGGGCGACAATTATGAAGTCCTGGAAGCGTATTATGATACGCTGAACGAGAATCCGGAAACGATTTCCCAGTTCAACCACCCGGGAGATACGTTCGGTGATTTCATGGATTTTGCTCTTTATGATCCGGTGATCGATAACCAGATCACGCTGATCGAAGTTGGAAACGGCGAGGGAGCAATCGGAAGTTCCGGTTATTTCCCTTCCTACAGCTACTACACCAGGGCTCTGGACAAGGGATGGCATGTGGCGCCCACAAACAATCAGGATAATCATAAGGGCAACTGGGGCGATTCCAATACCGCCAGAAGCGTAATCCTGTCGGATGGGCTGACAGAGGAATCCATTTACGACGCGCTGAAAAATTACCGTGTTTACGCCACAGAGGATAACGATCTGTCTATCCTGTATACACTGAATGGAAACGCGATGGGATCCATCCTGGATGAGCAAGAAACAGTGGATATCAAAGCGGAAATCTCAGATCCGACGGATACGGAGGGCGAGACGAAGGTGGAGGTAATTGTAAACGGTGGGCAGACGCTGGCAGAAAAGACCTTTACCGGAGGAAGCGCTTCTGTGGAGTTTGAAAATCTTGCCACCGGGTACGGCTATTACTATCTGCGGATTACGCAGGCAGACAAGAATATCGCCGTGACTGCCCCTGTATGGACGGGCAAGAGCGTCAACGCCGGCATTTCCAACACATCCAGTGATGTGGCGATGCCGATCAAAGGCGACAGCATCAATATTTCCAGCCAGATTTTCAATAATCTGAGCGACGATATGACAGTGACGTCCCTGACCTATACCATGGAGGGACAGGATCAGCCGTTCCATACCGCGGATCTCGCCG
The DNA here is from genome assembly GCA_944380065.1 of uncultured Lachnospiraceae bacterium. GTDB lineage: Bacteria > Bacillota > Clostridia > Lachnospirales > Lachnospiraceae > Eubacterium_I. The sequence goes on along the minus strand of CALWGM010000026.1, from coordinate 26,581 downwards.
CAGCAGGCGATAACGGCGTGGTGGGGGCGAGGACTTCCTATACTTATTCCTTCCCGTATACGGCAGACACAGCCGGTGGATTCAATATCAATGTACAGATGACGGCGAAGATTGCCGGGGAGGAGTATACCTTTACGGACGTACTGAAACTCAGTGTATCGGATCCGTCCATCGCCACCAAAGTGCTGATTGACGGAACGCACTACAACGATTATGTAAACGGTTACTATTCCGGAAACATGACCAACTTTATTAACATGGGAACCTCGGATAATATCCAGGTGAAGATCGTGCAGCCGGGTGAGGAAGTGACCGCCGGGATGCTGGAAGATGTGGCGCTGTTCGTGGTATCCGCACCGCTGAAATATACCAGCGATTATACCGGAGAGGCGCAGCCCAGCGTATTTGAGGATGATTTCATTCAGGTAGTCAGTGATTATGTGAACGGAGGAGGCACGGTAGTAGTCTGCGGCCTGGCGGATTATCAGGACGCCAACGGAGGTCTGCCCTACACATCCTATGCACAGGCAAATAGTCTGCTGGAGGGCATTGGCTCCACCATGCGGATCAACGATGATGAGCTGATCGATCAGGATGATAACGGCGGGCAGCCCTACCGTCTGTATTTTGACGACTTTAATTATGACAGTTCGGATCCGGCGGTACAGAGTATTCTGGCAGGCGTTCAGGAATCCGGCCTGAAATACAGTTCTTATTCCGGCTGTTCTGTCAGCGTGGGTAAAGGCGAAGCGATCGTTTACGGGCATGATACAACCTATTCGATTAACAGCAAAGCGCCGTCCCAGGGACATGACAAACCGGTATTGAGCTATAGCGCGGATTATGATCCGGATACGGCGGTGGTACAGAAGGGCGACGTGGTATCCATGGCGACAGAAGCTGTCGGCCAGGGACGCGTGTATGCCTGCGGCACCGTATTCTGCTCTAATTTTGAAGTATCCGCGGAGGATCAGGTAAGCTATGCCAACGGCGTTATGGCACAGAACCTGCTGAGCGGCGTGAAGAAAGAACCTGTGATCAGCACGATCCAGGAAGCGCGCGCCGGTGAAGACGGCGAGGTATTTACCGTTGCAGGCACAGTGGCCAACGGAACGGCAGAAAGCGGAAATGCATTCTTTAACACCATTTATATCCAGGATGAGGAAGGAAACGGAATCAATGTGTTCCCGATTGACGACAGCAATATCCGCCGCGGCGATCAGGTACAGATAACCGGTTCTGTCAGCGAATATATCGGAGATAAGCAGCTGTCTGCAATCTCTGTTACTGTTCTGGAAGGTACGAAGGATGTGGTGATTACCGACACAACCACCAAAGAAGCGAACGATTATGAGACAAACTTCGGAAAACTGGTTCGTGTACGCGGAGAAGTGACAGGCGTGACTCTTGCCGGAGACATTGTGGAGTCCATCATGGTACAGGATGACAGCGGTGAGGCGTGCCGTGTATTCATCGACGGATATATCGGGTATTCGGACAGCACTTCCCAGGCTCTGGAAGAGTTTGTGAAGGAGGGCGCGCAGATCAGCGCGGCAGGTTTTGTTTCCCATGACGCGGAAGGCAATCGCCTGCGTGTGCGCGACCGCTCCGAGATCCGGCTGGAGGAGGAGACACAGGAGCCGCTGCCGGAGATTTACGATGTAACGGTTTCCGTGCAGAACGGAAGCTTTGAAGGCCCGGAGACGGCAGAGCAGGGCAGCGATTATACCGGTACTGTGCAGGCGGCAGAGGGGTATCGCCTGCCGGAAACCATCACGGTGAAAGTGGCCGGACAGGAGCTGGCTGCCAGTGCCTACGACTATGATGCGGCGGTCGGAACGGTCAGCATTCCCGGTGAGCAGGTGAACGGAGATCTGGAAATCATGGTATCCTGTGCTGCGGCAGAGGATCAGCCGGGACAGTCCGGAGATGATCAGAAACCGGGCGAGGATCAGCCGGGACAGTCCGGGGATGATCAGCAGCCCGGAAGCGATTCTCAGAACCAGGATCAGCAGCAGAACCAGGGTGGAAAAGATCCCCAGGGAAGTGATTCTTCCGTTAAAACAGGAGATGCGTCCACAGCAGGAATGTGGGCGGTTCTTGCAGTCGCTGCGGCTGCAGGCGCGGCAGGCGTTCTGGTGTGGAGAAGAAAAACCGTGCAGAAGTAAGAACTGATCTGAACCATACAGGAGAAAGGATCCTGAGCAATCCAACGCTCAGGGTCTTTTTTCGGAAAACCGCAAAATATTTGCAGCAGCTGATTGATTTCTTCTCCCGGGGTAACTGCCAGGGAGCCGTATGGACGGTATCCCGGGGACTCATATACGATTGACCGCAGCAGGGAAAAACATTATAATCAGAACAGATGAAACAGGCGGCGGGATATCACGCACAGGACAGGTGAGGGAGCGGACAGATGAAACCAGCAGGCTATGAATATACGATCAAAATGGAGAGCATGTTCCGGGACAAATTCTCGGAATTAAAAAGCTATTATTGCCGGGAAGATTTTGAGCAGGCGGTCAGGGACGTGCAGTGTGCCCCGAAAGACGCCAGGGCATTCCGGATGCATGACCTGAAACGTCTGTGCGGCGCCCGGGGGCTGGATGCCGAGGAGCTTCTGGGAAATGAAGCTCTTTTGGAGGAGGTTCCGACACGGCGGCAGCTGCAGGAAAATCTGCTGCAGGCGTTTTATGAGATGTATCAGAATGCGCCGAAAACGACGGATTATATGGAACGGATCGTGCACAGTCTGGCGCCGGAATATGCGGCGGATACGGTTCGGACAGCGATCCTGAAAAAGTTTCTGGCCGGCGCGGGGACGGATTTTAAACGGTTCCGTACCGCGAATTTCCTGGCATGGGGAAAAAAGCGCCTGACCAAAACAGAGGCGGAGCAGTTTCCGGCGTTTTCTGCCTCAGAGCAGCAGCGTCTGATTCTGTCGAAAATCGATGATTCTGTATTTGAACAGAAGACCGCCGCTTTATCGGGCTGTGATATTCTCCGTCTGATTGCCGGCAGGATCGTCCGGTACAGGGAGGATGAAACGCTGAGCTTTGACCATCTGGAGATCAGTCCGGAGACGGAGCGGCAGCTCAAAGGTTTCCTGGCGCGGTATGGTCTGAAAGGGGAAGACAGCCCGGCAGAGGAGCAGATTGCAGAGATCATGCGGGGGCTGGAAACCGGAACATTATCCGGGGAGGAAATGGAACAGCAGATTTCCGGACTGGCGGACAGCCTGGAAACCGACTTCAGGAATCAGCTGAAACAGATTCCCCGCGTGTCAAAAACCGGAGCGGCGGGAAATGCGGCGGAACTGTACAAACAGGCGAAAAAGGACGCCCTGAAAGCGGTAAAGGCTGCCCTGAAAAAGGAGGAGCCGGACTATGAGCTGCTGGAACTCTGCAGCGACCTGGCGGCCGGGAATTTCCGGGTGAACGGAAAAACGAAGGTGTATCTGTACTATTTTGCGCTGATGTTCGGGATGTATATGCCCGGGGATACGTCGGCATACGAGCGGGAAAGGAGTCGCTTCCTGTATCTGTGGAAACATCCGGAAGCGGTTGATGCCGGACTGCTGGGCGAGAAACAGAAGGAAGGACAGCGGCAGCTCCGGAATCTGACAGGAGAAAGCAGCTTAGAGGAACTGGCCGGCCGGCTGGGCAGTCTGGGCCGGGATGCGCTGTACCAGCTGCGGGATGTGCTGTATGTGATTGTAAACTGCCGGGCGTTGACAGGCGCGGGGGAAGACCCGGAGACAGAATCCTGCCGGGCAGTTCTTGACCGGGTGCAGGCGTTTCTGGAGATCCGGGATGTGGAAAAGAGCCTGTTCCAGGATTTCTATCATGACAATCTCCTGCGTTTTTTGGAAAGCGGCTATGCAGATCCCAAAATGGCGAGCTCCTTTGAGCGGGAGCCCACCGGGGAGGGGATCAATTATAAGAGCTTTGTGGAGGCGGTGTATCTGTATTTCATCTGCCACCAGGAGCTGGATATGACGCCGGGGGAGAAAATTGACGCGGCGGAGGCTGTGATCCAGAAGTGTGTGAAATTAGCGAAGAAGGCCGGGAACCGGCAGAAGACGGCTGCCCGGGAGAGGACCCAGGTATACCGGAACTGCTATATGAATGCGCTGCTGCATAAGGAGATCGATGAAATACCGGAATATATTGTGGAAAATTATGTGGTGATTTCCCCGGAGAATGCGGGGGCAGCCAGGATTATGGTGGCGGCGGAGGAAAATACGGCTTTCGATCTGATCGGAGAGATCATGGAGGAGCTGGATGCGGTTTACCCGGAGGTGGAGCTGTTTGATGTGAGGAAGAACCAGGAGCTGTCCAGGGAGATCCGGGAGGAGCTTGCGCTTCAGTCAGCGTCCGGTTTTGCGTGGAAGCTGAGGTCGCTCCTGGAAGATAAATTTGCAGATGACGAAGATTTTCAGAAGGTAGTCAGGGTGGCGGATGAGCGGCTGCATGTGAATTCCGGGCGCTACAACCGTTCCGAGCGGCGGAGACTGATCACAATGCTTCATGTACTGGCCGTTTATTCGGATGAAAAAGAGCCGTTGACTGCCTACCGGCTGCAGCTGCGGATGAAAGAATGCGGGATTGCACCGGTGGGAATGCAGACGGCCGGTACGCTTTCTGTGCTGAAGGAGATCGGCTATGATATCCGGAGGCAGGGAGAGAGCTGTTTCCTGGGAGAGCGGATTTACCCGGACGCCGCGCTGAATGAACTGCTGGACAGGGTTTCCGGCAGATATCTGGTTCTGTCGGAGCAGACAGAGCTTCTGATGGCCCAGCTGCTGGTGGGCCGGCTGCGCTATGACAGGCGCGTGACCCGCAGCGAACTGATCGCGATTCATTTTAATTATTATATTGCCCTGCTCAATGAGACGGAAGGGCTGGATACGTTTCCGGATGTGTTTGAGGATTATGACGCGACCATCAGCCCGATCTTAGAGGAGGCCAGATACCAGCCGCTCAGCGAGAAAAATATTTTTGATATGTATGTGGTGACGGAGCTGTATTTTTATCTGATGGAAAATAACAGTTACGTCAGTTAAAACAGTCAGGGGGAAATGAAAGAGACGTTTCCCCCTGTTTTTTCCTGAAAACAGACCGGTTATGATGCCTGTAGGAAAAGGAAAGGGATGGGACGGTGAGATGGAGATTGGAATTTTTCGCAGACGTGAAAAGGGAGAAAAGGCTATGAAAACGACGGAACGTACCTATCTGAAAGGTTCTGTCTGGCTTTACAGGGATGAAAACGGAAGCTTTGCGGAGGAATACCGGATCCGTTCCGTCATCGGGGAAGGCGGGTCATCGGTCTGTTACGAAGCGGCCCGCAGGCTGTCTGACGGCGGGGAGGAAACGGGGAAATTAAAGGAGTTTTATCCGGTGGACGAGGCTGCCGGGGATGGAGTCTGGTGTGAGTCGCTGAAGCGGCTGCCGGACGGGCAGCTGATTCCGGAGCCGGGGATGGACGCAAGGTTTGGACGGATGTGCAGGGATTATCTGGATACCTATCGGCTGCTGAGGAACGTGATGGCGGATCATCCGGAAAATGAGGTTTTGAAAAATTATATCCAGCAGGGGGAAATCCTTTATGGATACTGTGGCGGGAGAGAAGGATCCGCCGCAGAAGCAGGACAGAAAGCCACCGTTTATATCTGGTCGCCGGGCGTGGCGGGAAAAGGTTTTGATGTTTACCTGAAGGAAGTGCGGGAAAATCCGGCTTACCGGCCGGAAGAACGGCTGCGGGATATTTTATGTGTGCTGGATACCCTGGCGGACTGTCTGAAAGCGATGCACACGGCGGGACTGCTTCATATGGATGTGAAGCCATCCAACTTTTTAGTGCCGTATAACAGTGATTTCCAGATTCAGCCGGGGCAGGTTTCTCTTTTTGATATCAGTACGCTGTGTTCTGTGGATCACTCATGCATGGCTGTTTCCGGGACGGACGGCTATTGTGCGCCGGAGGTTGTGAGAGGAAGGGCGGATAACCGGTCGGATATCTATTCCATCGGCGCCATGTTGTTTCAGGCGGTCGTGATCACCGAGGAGATTGCAGACGGGAAATACCGGGACTTTTATTATCAGAGGATCGGTCAGCTGGTCAGGCATTCGGCGCTGTTTCTGAATTCGGAGACCAACTCCGATGAGGCGCTGATGTCCAGGATCTGCCGGATCCTGGAAAAGTGTCTGGCCAGAGATCCCAGGAAACGTTATCAGAGCTGTTCAGAGCTTCGGGAAGATCTGGCGAAAGCCAGAAAGCGGCTGGAACGTCTGCTCTGCGCGCCGGTGGGGTCCGGCCGGGACGGGGTGACAGATCCCACTATTGTGATCCAGAAGCTGTTATATGAACATCCGCTGTATGAGGCGGTGACAGAAGGGGAAAAGGAGATCCGTGTATTGGTGATCGGAGGAGGAACTTACAGCCAGCGCTTTTTGGATCTCTGCCTGCAGTCCGGGCAGATGGACGGGGTAAGCCTCCATGTTGCGGCGGTTTCGGATGAGCCGGAGGAGGAGCGGGAAAACTATCTCCGTTTCCGCCCGGCGATGGCGGAATTTGTCAATGTGAATGGTTCGCTGAAAGGGCGGGAGGAGACTGCCTTTGCGAGTCTGGAGTTTCAAAAACGTTCTCTGCATCCGCTGCAGGAAAGCTGGCATTATGTCTTCGTGGATCTGGGGGAGGATGCGGCCGGCTATCTGGAGGCAAGACAGTGCGCGAAGGAAATGGCGCGGCAGAAACAGGGCGGCTGTCCGGTCTGTTACGTGATTCGGGATGCGGAGACAGAAATGGAAGAAGACGCGGCGGCCGGTCTGTATCCGGTTCCGGTGTATGAGCCGGTGACGCTGGAGACAATCGGGCGGCATCTGGGAGAGATGGCTTTTTCTACGCATCTGTCCTGGAACAGTGGAAGGAATATTCCGGTTGCGGAGGAGCGGGAACGTTTCTTTGGCGGGACGGATATACAGGATCAGTATAACAGAAGATCGTCCATCGCTTACGCGCTGTCGCTAAAATATAAACTGCACAGTGTGGGAATTGACGGGGACGATCCGCAGAAAGCGGCGGGGCTGTTTGCGGATCAGATCCTGAAAAAGCGTGAGACGGATGAGGAAGCACGGAAAAAGTTTGATCAGTTAGTGGATCTGGAGCACCGGCGGTGGGTGCTGGACCGGGCGGCGGACGGCTGGACGGCGCCCCGGGATGAACAGGGGCAGTTAAAATTAGAAGAGTGTGTGATCCGCGGCAGTGTGAAGGATGAGGTGAACCGGACGCATCCCTGTATGGTGAGGGGATCGGGGCGTTCCCCGTTAAGCGGCGCGGAGTATAGAGCGAACCATCATGCGAAATGGGATGAGGGAGAACCCGATTTGCAGCTGGATGAGCTGGATCGGATGTCGGTTGCGCTTCACCGCTGCATGAAGCGGTATGCAGACCGTCTGAAACAGGAAGAGATTTACCAGAATCCGGATCTGATCTATATCCAGAACCGGATCCCGGAAGGATATGGGCGGGTACAGAAGGCGTTCGGGCAGTTTCAGTTTGTGCTGAAAAATATCCTGAACGGAGTGGAGAGCTACAGCAGACAGTATGATCTGTATCAGAGAGCGTTCCTGTCTGCCCTGAAGGAACTGCCGGATGAGGGCAGGGTAAAGATCGAAGAGCGGGTGCAGGTGCTCCGGCGCGCCTTTTTCCCGGTCATAGAAAGCAATCTGTATCGCAATTATAAGGCCAATGATGAGGTGCTGATCGAGAAGATTCCGTTTATCCTTTCCTGGCGGCAGGTATCTGTGATCGTGATGGCTTTTGAAGATGGGAAGGGACAGAACGGGCGCAATGAAGCGGTATTTGCCAATGTGGCGGCGGCGACTGTCCTCAACCCGGAGAAAATATATTTCCTGTATTGCCTGAAGAAAGAGGCGGACACAGAACTGCTGATCCGGAAATTGGACGCGATCCTTACCTATATGGGAACGCGGGGCATGCACTGCGGGATCCGCCTGATCGCCGCCTGTCTGGACGAGAGCACAGATCAGGAGCAGGAACATCTGCGCGCGGAACTGGCGCGGCTGCGGGAAAAGGATCTGCGTTCGGGCAGGTCAGCCTGGTTTGAGGGCGCGGAGATTTTTGAGGCGGAGGATGACGCGGAAGCGGCGGAAATTTTTACCGGGTATCTGAAAGAGCATCCGGTGGATCTGTTTGACGGAGGAAATCAGTTGTTTGCGTCTGCGTTTGACAATGCGCAGATGATCGGAACCGTCACCGGAATGGGGATTCCCTATTTTGAATATGACTGGCGCCATAAGAAGTTTACGAGAACGATTGGCTGTGAATATCTCCGTTTTGTGAAAGATCATTCTTTCCTGCGGATCCAGGACATGTTCGCCCTGATGAATGTCTCGGAACAGAGCTTTCATCTGCCGGAGTACGCGGAGGATTATGAGAAGCTGTGGGAAATTTATACAGGAAGTTATCTGAGTACGAAAAAATTTGAAAACGGCGTCGGGAACTGGAACCGTCTGTGCAGCTGTCTCAGGAGGTATGAGGAGGCAAGGGCGCCCCTGGCAAGATTTGAGGTGGGGGAAGCAGGCGGCGGGACGGTGGATCTGATCTGGTTTCTGCCGGAATATACCTATCATACGGTGAAAAAAATTCTGGCTGCATGGATCCGTTACGGGATTGCTGATCAGAGTTCCGTGCTCGTCAGTCATGCAAGCGATACCTGCAGGCTGGAAATCCGCACAGACCAATGCTTTGAACAGCAGATGAATCAGGTTTTTGAAAATCCGCAGCAGCTGCTGCCGTATTATGGCGTGTCAGTCCGGAAGTACAGCGCCGGCGGCCGGGAATACGTGGAGATCTGCTGCAATGATCTGACTGTCAGAGATGTCAGCCTGGATCAGGACGGGACGGAACGCTGGCGGTTTGGCCTGGAGGTTTTAAAGCAGCTGGAGAAGGCGCATTTTATCCGGCAGCTGACGCAAAATCCCGAGCGTCCCAGGCAGGTCAGCTTCACCTATTCCTCGCCCAGGATCAAAGAGCTGCTGACCACGGCGGGAATGCTTCTGGAGATTTATGCCTATTATGATATTTTAAAGACCGGATATTTTGATGATGTGGCCTGCGGGTATGAATTCTGCTGGGAGTCCGGCGGAGTGAAGAATGAACTGGATCTGGTGATGACCAAAGGCTTTTGCAGTATGATTGTGGAGTGTAAGGCTGTGCAGGAACTGAAGCTCAACTACTATCACAAGCTGCACAGCATAGCGGATCAGTTCGGGATCGGGACGGTTAAGGTACTGCTGGGAAATACCTATGCGCAGTCCAATGCACAGATAAATGAGATGAATGAGATGCAGAGGAGCCGGGGAAAACAACTGCAGATACTGACGGTTTCTGACCCGGAACAGATCCTGCATATCGGGGAAACATTGAAAGAGTTTATGGAGAATCATTGATATGGAACGAAGAGAATACAGACCGGCGCCTGTGGATACATCGGATGTGATCCTGCCGGAGGAGCTGCTGGCGCTGACAGAAAAGATAGCGGAGAATGTACATGATGTGTGGGCGGCAGGGCGGATCGCCGAAGGATGGACATACGGGGAGGTAAAGGACCTGGAGAAAAAGACGACGCCCCAGTTAGTGCCATACGGGGAACTGCCGGAGGGCGAAAAAGAATATGACAGGAATACTGCGCTGGAGACGCTGAAGCTGGTGCTGAAACTGGGGTATCGGATCGAGCGTGGGAATCCGGGGTGAGTATCCACCGTATGAAAAATCCTGCTGATTTCCAAAACCATTCTGGAAATCAGCAGGATTATGATTTATCGGATATAGATTTCTGAAACAGTATCCTCCACCCCATTGATCTGGAGCCTCACGTATATTTCTCCGCTTTCAAAATTATTTAGAGGGTAAGCAAGCGGTTCAGGGAGACGGGTCACATCGATGGTCTGTACAGTATCCCCCTGTACCAGCCACAGGAGCAGGGTTGTGCCGTCCGGTACTGTCTGACAGGAAATATCTGCATATAGTGTCTGGGATGCAGGATTGGTGATGGTCATTTTTTCCTGGGAGACAAAGCCATCACTGGCATTCCGGAAATCCAGTTTCCAGATACCATTGATGTAGGTGTTGGAATTCATATGGATGGTGCCAAGATTCCATACGCGTTCATTGGACGTGATATCTGTATTGATCCCGGTTCTGGTGGCAGCGCTGACGATGAAGCCTGACAGGCAGATCAGCATCAGGATCAGGCAGACTGTTCCGGCAATGATGCGTTTCATATGATGTGTTTTTTGTTTTTCCATAGATATTGTTTCCTCCTTGTAGTTCATTTGTGAGCCGCATGCTTCACAGTATTTGGCGTTTGATGAAATCAGATGGCCGCAACAGGGGCAGGGATGCTTTATTTCTGAACGTCGCAGGAAATAAAGCAGGAGCCCGATAAGCGGGGTGGTAATAAAAACGATGATTGCCCAAAGAACCGGATCATCGCCTCGTTGTTTGCAGTCCTGGTATACCCATGAGGAAAAAAGTACAGCTGCGCATATTGCAAACAGGATAAAAAACAGCAATAAAAGTGGGATCAGCAGGGAAAGGCCGCTGAAACCGTCGCTGTAAGACCAGGACCAGGCAATCCGCAGGGCGATCAGCAAAATCACAGCTGCAATGATAAAATATAATGTCCGTTTTTTGAGTGTTTTACTTTTCAAGCCAATGTTCCTCCTTTTTGGATGCGGATGGTCATATTTTCTTTCAAATTTGTCCGTTTCAGCCCGACTGCCGTAAGCAGTATGCCGGCAAATCCGGCGTACCAGCAGATCCCGGCAGTAAAATAAGATAAGTACATATTACGAATGGAAATTAGTGCTGCGGCAGCCAGCAGTAAAAAAGTAATAAGGTTTAGAACCATAGGCAAAAACCAGAGGGATACTGTTTGTGTATCAGATTTTGTTTTTGCGGCTGCTTCCTGTCTGTATAAAGCTGCTTTGACGGTATGATTCAATTCCTGTGAAGGCTGTTCTGTCAGTTTTATGGATTGCCGGATGAGTTGATCCAGATCCTGATCAAAATGATTCTTATTCATAGCCTGCTTCCTCCAATTTTTTTCTGATTATGTTGCGTCCCTTATATAACCGGCTTTTTACGGTTCCGGGAGGTTTGTGGATAATCTGAGCGATCTGTTCTATCGAACATTCTGACAGATAATATAAAGTAAGCGGAATCCGTATTTTATCCGGCAGAGCCTGTATGATCCGATTTACTTCTGTGTGAAGCTCCCGCTGCAGGCAGGCCTCTTCTATATTTTCATCGGCATGCAGGGTAGCCTGCAGTTCATCGCTGAAATTACTGCAGGGTGCGATGGCGCTGCGCCGTGCCTGTTTCCGTATGTCGCTTTTCCAGATATGGCAGGTGAGGGAGAAAAAGAATGCTCTTGGATTCTGCTCCCAGTCCAGTGTTTGCCTGCTTTCCATTGCTTTCAGAAAGGTTTGTTGATAAAGATCTTCCGCATCTGCCCGATCGCTGCATAGTTTTCGGCAGAAACGGTAGATGTCGGCGCCGAACTGATCGATACATTTTTCTATTTCTTCTGCGTTCAATGTCTCACCTCCAATGGCTGTTCACCTTATATTCGTCATGGATACAGGGATGGTTCATTTCTTTGGGTGGAATTTTTTGTGGAATGCATCGGATATAGTCTATCATATTTGGAATTCATGTTTTTTCCAGATGATATTTTTATTTTATAGTACAGCATAGCTCGGGTGATTCCTGAAATTTTCGCGGCATGGGATATGTGGTGATGTTCCCCTCTGTTATTTATATTAAAAAAGCGGATGTCCATCTTGTAAATATATTTTGTTTCGGCTAAAATATAATATAAATAGAAATTAGCCGAATGGAGGTGCCGCATGAATTATATTCCGAGAAATCTTGAACAGATTGTAAACCAGGTGACAAAAGAATACCCGGCAGTGCTGGTGACAGGGCCACGGCAGGTGGGAAAGACGACGATGCTGCGGAAATTGATGGAAGGGAGTGACAGATCCTATGTTTCCTTAGATGACCTGGGCGAGCGAAGCCTGGCCAGGGAAGATCCGGAACTTTTCCTGCAGATGCATAAGCCGCCGGTTTTGATTGATGAAGTACAGTATGCACCGGAGCTGTTTACTTATATTAAAATTTATGTGGATACCCGTCAGGAACCTGGGGCATTCTGGCTTACCGGATCACAGGTGTTTCGGTTAATGGATGGCGTGCAGGAATCTCTGGCGGGACGTGTAGCGGTTCTTTCTCTGACCTCATTAGCCCAGGCAGAAATCTGCGGCTCGCCGATGCCCCCGTTTGAACTGGAACTGGATGCCCTGCGGGAACGAGAGGGAGAGCGCACCCCGGCAGATGTGAATGAAATTTTTCAGAGAATTTACAGGGGTTCCATGCCGGCGGTTGTCAGCAGGCAGGTTTCTAACAGCCAGATTTTTTACAGCAGTTATATTTCCACTTATATAGAGCGGGATGTGAAAGAATTGTCGGAAGCGATTGATTCCCTGAAATTTTTCCGTTTTATGACTGCGGCGGCGGCTCGGTGTTCCCAGATGCTGAATGTGTCTGAGATTGCCCAGGACGCGGATATTAATCAGAAGCAGGCGAAAGACTGGCTGCAGATCCTGGAAAAGCTTGGAATTATCTTTTATTTGCATCCGTATTCCAACAATTTGCTGAAACGGCTGGTAAAAACGCCAAAGCTGTATTTTTATGATTCAGGTCTTGTCTGTTATCTGACCCGATGGAGCAGTGCAGAGGTGCTGCAGAGCGGAGCCATGAATGGTGCTGTCCTGGAAAATTACGTGGTATCTGAGATTGCAAAAACATATATAAACTCGGGCAGAGAACCATATATGTACTATTACAGGGATAAAGATGCAAGAGAGATTGATCTTGTGCTGGAGCATGATGGCATGCTGAATCCTCTTGAGATTAAGAAAACATCCAATCCGGGAACAGAACTGACACGGGTGTTCGGGCTTCTGGATAAGGCCTCTGTGCCGAGGGGGAAGGGCGCTGTCATTTGTATGAGAATGAAAGTAGGGGCTATTGACAGGGATAATTATATCGTTCCGGTCTGGCTCATCTGATGCCTGCAAAAAAACGGGGCAGAAAGGACATACGCCATGAATATCCGTCAGATTGAATATTTTCTGGAAATCGCGAAATGTAAAAATATCTCCGATGCCGCGGAGAATCTGTTCGTCACGCAGCCTACACTGGGCAGGCAGATGTCGGCCATGGAGTCGGAACTGAATATGCAGCTGTTTATCCGCAGCAACAAGGGCGTGAAGCTGACCCCGGCGGGCGCCGTGATGTACCAGGAGTTCCAGGCACTGATGGATCATTACAGGCGGGCGCTGAAACGGGGGGAGATGGCCAGTTACGGCTACAGCGGCACCCTGAAGATCGGGATTTTAAGCGGGATGGAGATTGGAGTGGAGATCCAGGATATGATCCACCAGATGTCAGAAAAATATCCCAATGTCCGCATGGAACTGAAGCATTTCAGCCATGGGGAGATGGTGCATGCCCTGAACCGTGGGGAGCTGGATCTTGGCGTGTCCATTGACCTGGCGTTTATGGGAATGCAGAATGTCCGGTATGTGAATCTCCGGCAGTGCGACCCGGTGCTGATCCTGTCCCGGAACCATCCGCTGGCCAAAAGGGAGACCCTCTCCTACCGGGATCTGAAAAATGAGGAACTGGTGGTGGTGAAGGAGGGCGACTGTCCGGCCGGAGAGAAGCTGATTGTCGAAGAATGCCGGAAATACGGCAATTTCTATCCGCGTCTCTTTTACGCGGATTCCATGGAGGACGCGATCCTGTGGGTGGAATCCGGGTTGAAATGTGCGATCTTTAACACGGAAATGTCGTTTATCCACTCGCCGCTGTCGAAATATTATATTTTAGAAGAACTGAAAAACAAAAAAAGCTGGATTCAGGCGGTTTACCGCAGACAGAACAGCAATATTGCCCTGAGCCTGGCGCTGGAATATCTGGAATAACGGCTTCGTAAATACCGGGGAACGAAGGTAAAAGGGGACTGGGAAAATGCATTATGCCTGATGAGCATAGTGCATTTCTTTTTTGGTTTTTTACAAAGGTCGGGCAGCCTGATATAGTAGTTAAATAAGTAACAGAACGGTAACTGCAGGGGCACACGGGAGAACAGGCGACAGCGCTGAAAAAAAGGGGCGGCCTGTCCTGTGCAAACGGAGAAAGGAGAAACATAACGATGAGTGAACAAATGGAACAGAAAGCGATGCAGCCGTCACCACTGTTTTTGGAGAGGCTGAAGCTGTATGAGGACACGGTGGCATGCAGGCGAACGGACCGGGTACTGGCGGCGCCGCTGATTATGTATCTGCCGATTTTTCTGTATGGGGATACGACGATCCGGGAAGTGATGATGGATTATGGAAAGGCGAAGAACTGTTTTATCCGTTATCACCAGGAGTACCAGCCGGATCTGGCCTGGGGGCCGCAGATCATTTTCCCGGGCGCAGCGCTGGAGGGTCTGGACTGCCAGTTCCTGAAATGGCCGGGCAAACAGATTGCGGATCCCAACGGCGGATTCCAGGTGGTTGACCGGGAGGAAGGTTATATGTCGCCGGAAGAGTATCTGGAGTATGCGGAGGATCCCACCGGGTTTATCATGCGGAAGATCCTGCCCCGGCATTATCAGGCGCTGCAGGGACTGGAAATGGTGGATCTGTCCAATGCAATCTGGCAGGGCGGTATGTACTCCATGATCCCCATGGCACTGCCGCCGGTGAAAGCGGCGTTTGCAGCCATGGCGGAGGCCGGGGAAAAAATGATGAAGATGGCGCAGGCCGGAGGGGAGATCGTGGGAACCCTGGCCGGTATGGGCTGGCCCAACGGATGCGACACCGCGTTCAGCGCGCCGTTTGACCTGTTCAACGATACCCTGCGGGGCTTCCTGAATACTACGATGGATATGATCGAATATCCGGATGAATTGCTGGAAGCATTAAAAACCAGCACAAAGATGCAGGTCAGGGCGATTAAGAAGGCGTTTGCCACACAGCCCTTCATGAAGACCGGCGTATTCTTTATCCATAACGGTATGGATATGTTCATGAGCCGGGAGCAGTTTAAGACCTTCTTCTGGCCGGGACTGAAAGAATGCGTCCATACGGTGATTGAGTGCGGCGGCATTCCGCACATCTATATTGAGGACAAATATGATGACAAGCTGGATATCTTCGCGGACGAGCTTCCGGCGGGAAAGGTGATCATGACGCTGGTGAATTGTGACCTGGAGAAGGCGAAAGAGCTGTTTGCCGGGAAAATCTGTATTTCCGGCGGCATCGACGGCACGCTGCTGCAGTATGGTACGCCGGAGGAGGTAACAGCCAATGTGAAACACGCGATCGATGTGCTGGCGCCGGGCGGCGGATATTTCCTGAACACGGATATGAGCCTGGATGTGGCGAAGCCGGAGAACCTGCGGGCGCTGTTTGAGACGGCGCGGAACTATATGAAATATTAAGATTCTGACTGGTATTCTGGAAATCAGAAGCCGGGAGTGTGGAAATGCTCCTGGTTTCTGATTTTTTATCCCCCCGGCAGGCTTGTGAGACCCCGGACAATCCGGTATGGTTATAAATAAAAAAGCTTGTGTGGGGTGAGAAGATGTGCAGGGATATGAGACAGACAGCGCTTCGGGATGAATATGAAGCGTCCATGAACCAGTACTGGGACGTGCGTTCCGAGAGCTACAGTGAGATGAACCGGAAACAGCTGTCCGGTGACCGCAGGGACGCCTGGGAACAGATGATTTTTTCCCATGTGGAGGAAGACCGTTCGCTGAAGGTGCTGGATATCGGAACCGGTCCCGGGTTTTTCGCGATCCTGGCGGCGCTGCGGGGACATCAGGTAACAGCGGTGGACATGAACGCGGAAATGCTGGAGCAGGCGCAGCGGAACGCGCAGGCGGCCGGGGCGGATATCCGTTTTGTTCAGGTGGGGCATACCATGCCGTTTGAGGAAAATAGTTTCGACCTGATCCTGTCCCGGGATGTGACATGGACGCTGACTGCGCCGGAAGAGCAGCTTCAGGACTGGGGGCGGCTGCTGAAACCGGGCGGACGGATGCTGTATTTCGACGCAGAGTGGTATTATCATCTGAAAAACAGCCAGAATCGGATGGACTGGGAAAGCGCGAAGGCAGATATGGCAGCAGCAGGGATTTCCTTCTACGCAAAGGCCGGCGAGATGGAGGAGATTGCCGCCGGTCTGCCGATGACCTATGAAGACCGTCCCCGCTGGGACGGCGATTTCTGGGCGAGACAGGGATATGCGTGCAGCATTTATGAAAATCTGAATGAGGCAGTTTATAACCAGGAAGAACAGATCCGCTATCAGGCGCATCCCATGTTCTTAGTGGAGGTAAGGGGGAAAGATGCATCGTACCAGGACATTGCTCATTAAAATTGTGATGCAGGCGGTTCATTTTATCATTGTGCTGCTGGGGATTTCGTTTCTCACCTTCTCCATCATGCATTTGTCGCCGCGCAATCCGGCAGAGCTGTGGCTGGTGGGCGCCGACGGCAGCGCAGGGATGGTATCAGAGGAGGCGGTTGCAGAACAGGAACGGATCATGGGTCTGGACCGGCCGTTTCTGGTTCAGTACGGAACCTGGCTGGGGAACGCTGTCCGGGGAGACCTGGGGACGTCCTTTACCTACCGCACGCCGGTGACGGAGGAACTGGCAAAACATATGGCGCCGACGGCGGGAATGACGGTGATTGTCGTGACAGTCACCGTCTTGGTGTCTGTTCCCCTGGGGATTTTGTGTGCAGTATACAAAGACCGCCTGCTGGATCAGGTGATGCGGGTCTGTTCTTTTGTGGGAATTTCGCTGCCGTCTTTCCTGATTTCCATTTTATTTTTATGGCTTTTCTGTATGCGGCTGGGGTGGTTTACCATTCTGCCGGAGAAGGGCATGCGGGGAATCCTGCTCCCGTCCCTGGTGCTGATCGTCCAGTTTGCTGCCAAAATGACGAGACAGGTACGGGCGATCGTACTGGAGCAGCTGGAGCAGCCTTATGTGGACGGGGCGGTGATCCGGGGCGTGCGTTTCCGGACAATTCTGTTTTCCCATGTGTTAAAAAACAGCGCGGCGCCGATCCTGGCCTGCATCAGTCTTTATGTAGGTCTGGCTTTCGGCGGCTCCGCGGTGATCGAAGGGATTTTTTCGGTCAACGGGCTGGGGAGAATGATCGTCAGTTCGGTGGGACGGATGGACATTCCTGTAATTCAGGGGTATGTGTTTTTCGTGGCGCTGGTTTATCTGGCGGTGAATCTGCTGACGGATATCTTAGCGGCAGTAATTGATCCGAGAATCAAATATGAGCGGGGAGCGGGAGGTGGAAGGCAGTGAAGAAAAAGGAAAACATTGGCATTGTGATTCTTTGCGTGTGGATGGCGCTGGTGGTGGGAGCCGCGGTTTTCGCGCCCCTGTTTGCTCCCAATGACCCAAATGCCACAAACCTCTCCGCTGTGCAGCAGGGGGCGTCCGCCCAATACCCGCTGGGAACAGATATGCTGGGGCGCTGCATGTTGTCCCGGGTACTGTACGGAGCCCGTGTTTCGGTGCTTACCGGCCTGGGGGTCACGCTGACTGTGTTTGCGGCGGGCGTGGCGGCCGGGACGCTGTGCGGCTATTGCGGCGGCGTTGTGGATGCGGTTCTGAATAAGATCATTACCATGATGCAGGCGTTCCCGAAAATTATTCTGGCGATTGCCATTGTGGGAGTCTTAGGCATCGGGATCCGCAATACGGTTCTGGCGCTGATTCTGGTTCTGTGGGTGGATTACGCCCGGCTGTCCCGCAGCCTTGCCAGCTCTGTCAGGAACAGGACGTTTATCCGGGCGGCCAGGGTCTGCGGGGAATCGGAGTTTCATATTCTGTTTTTCCGTGTGCTTCCCAATATCCTTGGGCCGCTGGCTGTCCAGGCCAGCCTGGGAATCGCGTCCACCATGATGGAGGTGGCGGCGCTTTCTTATCTTGGTCTGGGCGTGGCGGAGCCCACGGCTGAATGGGGAGCCATGATCAACTCCGGCAGGGCGTATATCCAGACAGATCCGAAATTAGTGCTGATCCCAGGCGCGGCCATCTTTCTTACCGCCGCGGTGTTCCACCTGTTCGGGGAGAAGCTGCGGGACAGGCTGCAGTCATAAGAGAAGGGAGGATTCCGATGAAAAAAGCGTTTGGGATATTCTTGCTGACCGTTCTTTTGGGTGCTGTGATCTGTGCCGGATGCGGCGAGGGAAATCCGGATGCCCCGGCGGCCTCCGGCGGGAAAAAAGAAGCCGGGGACTCGGTGATCGTGGTGGCAGATACCCAGTGTCCCACCAGCCTGGATCCGGCGCAGAGCTGGGACAGCTGGTATACGTCCCGCTGGGGAATCACCGAGACTCTGTACATGCTGGATGAAAACCTGAATCCATATCCGTTTTTGGCGGAAAGCTGCGAGATGCTGGATGAAACCACCTGGGTGATCACGCTCCGCGATGATGTGACATTCCAGAACGGGAAGCCGCTGACCGCGGAAAGTGTCAAAGCCTGCTGGGAGAGAACTGCCGAAATCAACGCCAGATTTGATGAAATTCTGTATATTGACCGGATGGAAGCAGAGGGACAGACGCTCATCGTTGAAACCACACAGCCGGTTCCGGCTTTCCGAAACGGGCTGTGTGAGCCGCTGACGGGGATTATCGACGTGGATTCCGGTACGGATCCGGCCGCCGCGCCAGTAGGGACAGGGCCGTTTCTGGCAGTCAGCTATGAGAAAAATCTCCGGTGCCAGGTGAAAAAGTATGAGAATTACTGGGGAGGGGAACCAGAAGCGGACGGGGCGGTGATTTACATCATCGCGGATACCGCTACCATGACGCTGGCGCAGCAGAACGGGGAAATCGATATTTCTGTCAGTATGCCGGGCAGCAGCCTGAAGCTGTTTGCAGACAGCAGCCGTTACCGTGTGGACGATGTCCCCGGTTCCAGGGGACAGATTCTCTACTTTAATTATGAAAATGAAATCCTGCAGCAGTCCGCTGTGCGGCAGGCTGTCAGCAGGCTGATCGATAAGGAAAGTTACGCTTCGGTGATCAACCGGAATGCTTCGGTCAGCACCCGGGGGCTGTATCCGGATTTTATGGCGTACGGCGCTTCGGAAAAAGAAGGGTATGCGTATGACCCGGAGGAGGCTGCCCGGATTCTGGACGCGGCGGGAATCGTGGATGTGGACGGAGACGGGATCCGGGAGTGGAACGGGGAAGATCTCTCCCTGCGCCTGGTGACCTACAGCACCAAGGCGGAGCTGCCTCTTTTTGGCAATGAACTCAGCGCTTCTGCGGAAAAAATCGGCCTGGATATCCAGACCGAGGTGTATGAGTCTGTGACGGAACAGCAAAAAACCGGGGATTTTGATCTGATGCTGGTCAGTATGACCATGTGTCCCACCGGTGATCCCCAGTACTTTGCGGATATCGCGCTGAAAACCGGGGGAAGCGGGAATTACGGCGGCTATTCCAACGCCCGGGTGGATGCGCTGATTGCGCGGCTGGATGCGGAGTTTGACGGGGAGCGGCGCACAGAGCTTGCCCGGGAGATTCAGGAGGAAGTGCTGGCGGATGCGGGAATCATTGTGATCGGACATGCGAAATATTATTATATTATGGGAACTGATGTGCAGGGGCTGCACACCAATCCCTCGGAGTATTATCTTTTAAACCGGGATATTTCTGTGGATTGAAATAAGGACACTTTGTTTCAGCTGATCGAAGTGGCTGGTAAAATGAGAATCGCAGATGGGTGGAAATTCATGCGCGGCAGTCCGGGGCAGAACCGGGAGGGAAAACAGATGGAACAGTCAGACTGTTTGCTTGAGGTAAAAAATTTATATGTGTCCTCGGATGGGATCGATATTGTGCGCGGCGTGGATTTTGCACTGGAGCGCGGGGAATTTCTGGGGATTGCCGGGGAGAGCGGATGCGGGAAAACCACTTTGCTGCGGGCGCTGATGCTGCTGAGACGGAAGGGGAACGCAGTCAGGGGCAGCATCCGTTTTGACGGGCGGGAGCTGACCGGGCTGGGGCAGGAGGAACTGCGGCAGCTTCGGGGCAGCGCTCTGGCCATGATTCCGCAGAATGCGTTTGCCGCCATGGACGGGACGAAAACCATCTCCTCGCTGTTTCGGGAAACGCTGCATATGCACCGGGACAGGCGGGTTTCACGCAGAGAAAGCGACCGTCTGGCGTCTGCGTGGATGGAAAAGCTTTTGCTGGAGGATGTGGGACGGATTCTCAGGTCCTATCCTTTTGAACTGAGCGGCGGCATGTGCCAGCGGGTGCTGATCGCCGCGGCAATGCTGAATAAACCGCAGCTGCTGCTGGGGGACGAGCCCACCAGCGCCCTGGACATGACCAGCCAGATGCAGGTGATGAAGGAGCTGGAACTTTTAAAGGCAGAACACCGGGTTTCCATGATTCTGGTTTCACACAACCTGAGAGCGATTTCGCAGATTGCGGATACGGCAGCCGTTATGTACGGCGGCAGGATCGTGGAATATGGAAGCAGGGAGGAGCTGTTTTCGCGGGCGCTTCATCCTTATACCCGGGCGCTGTTTGCGGCGCTGCCGGATGCGGAAGGGAATCTGTCGGCGGGACTGCCCGGGCTGCCGCCCGCGTTTGAAAAAGAGATGCGGGGCTGCCCGTTTGCGGCCAGATGCCCGTACAGTATGGAAAAATGCAGGCGGGAACTGCCGGAAGACCGGATGTTCGGAGAACGCCACAGAGTACAGTGTTTCAGGGCGGAGGAGTTTGCGGATGGAGCTTCTTAGAGTGGAAGGATTGACAAAAAGGTTTTGGAAAAATGGCAGGTGGCTGACGGCGGTTGATCATGTGAGTTTTGATCTGGCCAGGGGAGAATGCCTGGGGATCGTGGGAGAGAGCGGCTGTGGAAAAAGTACGCTGGCCAGTCTGATCGCCCGGCTGGAGCGGGAAGAGGAAGGCAGTATTTTCTTAGAGGGGCAAAAAATCAGCGGCGGTCTGCGCCTGAAAGCGGTGGGAAAGGATCTGCAGATGATTTTCCAGAATCCGCAGGAGTCCTTTGATCCCAGGGACAGCGTGCTGCAGGGTATCATGCAGGGCGCGCGCGCCTATGGCCTGTACAGCCGGGAAGAACTGAGAAAAAAGGCGCTGGAACTGTTCGCCTATGTGGGGCTGAAACCGGAGTACCGGGATCAGAAGACAGCCCGCTTAAGCGGCGGCGAATGCCAGCGGGCGGCTATTGCCCGGGCGCTGATCGGCCAGCCGAAGCTGCTGATCTGTGATGAGGCAACCAGCGCGCTGGATCTGCTGGTTCAGGCGCAGATCATCGAACTTCTGAGAAAGCTGAAGCGGGAAAGACAGATGTCCCTGCTGTTTATCACCCATGACCTGCCGCTGGCCGCCGCGTTCTGTGACAGGATCGCAGTGATGCACCGCGGGAGGCTGATTGCAGATAACCGGAAAATCTGATGTTTCTCATGGAAAAATCTGGAAAGATGTTATATGATAGAAGAAATGGATCAGTGTAAGTAAGGAGGATTTGACATGAAAACCATTCAGAATCAGACCATGGACGAAGAGCGTGCCCTTTATGGCAGTAAAGATATTTTGGTGAAAGACTGTACTTTTGACGGCCCGGCCGATGGCGAGAGTGCCTTCAAGGAGTGTGAAAATGTGCAGGCAGAAAACTGCTTTTTCAATCTGCGGTATCCCTTCTGGCATGACCATGACCTGACCATCCGGAATTCGGAGATGACAGAGCTTTGCCGGGCCGCGCTGTGGTACTCTGACAATATCACCATCACAGATACGAAAATGCATGGCATCAAGGCGCTGCGGGAGTGCGCGGACGCCAGACTGAAGGGATGCGATATCGTCTCCCCGGAATTTGGCTGGTCAGTACACAGGATTGAGATGGAAGACTGCGATGCCGAAAGCGAATATTTTATGATGCGCTCCGATCACCTGTATTTCAAAAATGTGCGTATGAGCGGAAAATATTCCTTCCAGTATATCACGGATTCCGTGTTTGAGAACTGTACGTTTGATACCAAGGACGCCTTCTGGCATGCAAAAAATATCATGGTTCGGGACAGTGTGGTCAAAGGGGAATATCTGGCCTGGTACTGTGAGAATGTAACTTTTGAAAACTGTAAGATCATCGGTACGCAGCCGCTGTGTTACTGCAAAGGGCTGAAACTGATCAACTGTGAAATGATCGACTGTGATCTGGCGTTTGAGCGCTCCGAGGTGGAGGCGCAGATCACGACCCCGGTGATCAGTATCAAGAATCCCCTGTCCGGACATATTTCTGTTCCGGCTGTGGGCGAAGTTATCCGTGATCTCAGCGGGGCGGACGGGGTTGTGATGGTTCCGTAATCAGGGCAGACCATGCGGAGACTGTCCGGATGGAAATGATCCGGGCGTACTCCCGGCAATTTTTTCGCAGGAGGAATAAGAATGGATTTACAGGGATTTTTAGACCATATGAACAGCGGGAAACTGGTAGAAACAGGGACTCCGGCGCAGGAATGGATGAATGCGCTGGCCCAGGAGGCTCTGAAGGTGACGGCGGAGCTGAACAGCGGATATCATACGCCGGAGGAAATCTGTGAGATTTTCTCCCGGCTGACCGGGAAACCGCTGGATCCCACATTCCGGCTGTTTCCGCCGTTTTATACAGATTGCGGGAAGAATCTGACCGTGGGAAAACATGTATTTTTTAACAGCGGCTGCCGGGTGCAGGATCAGGGCGGCGTTCGGATCGGCGATGGGACACTGATCGGGCACAATGTGGTGCTGGCGACACTGAACCATCATCCGGATCCCGCCAGACGGGCGGATATGATCCCCGCGCCGATCCATATCGGGAAGAATGTCTGGATCGGATCCAATGCGACCGTCCTGCCGGGGGTGACCATCGGCGACGGCGCGATCGTAGCCGCAGGCGCGGTGGTGACGAAGGACGTCCCGGCCAATACCGTTGTGGGCGGCGTCCCGGCAAAGGTGATCCGCCGGATCGAGACAGCGGAGAAATAGGAACTGAGAGAAACATTCCGGGGCAGAAGCCCCGGTTTTTTCATAAGCGGCATGCAGCGATTGGGTCTCATTGTTTTGATGCGGTGGATTGACCCGGCCAGCCAAATAGGATATACTGTCAATCGAATTATGGAAGGATGTGTTAAGAATTTTATGATGACGGAACATAAAATTATATTTGGCGACAGCCGTTCGCTGAATCAGATCGAAGATAAATCAGTACAGTTAATCATCACCTCGCCCCCATACTGGCAGTTAAAGGATTATGGGACAGAGGATCAGATCGGTTTTAATGACAGCTACGAGGAATACATCAATAATCTGAACCTGGTATGGAAAGAGTGTAACCGTGTTCTGGCCGACGGCTGCAGATTATGTATCAATATCGGGGATCAGTTTGCCCGTTCTGTTTATTATGGCAGATACAAGGTGATCCCCATCCGGACAGAGATCATCCGGTTTTGTGAATCTCTCGGTATGGATTATATGGGAGCCATCATTTGGCAGAAAACGACGACCATGCATACCTCCGGCGGCGGGGCGGTTATGGGGAGTTTCCCCTATCCGCGCAACGGCATTCTGAAAATGGACTATGAATTCATTTTGATCTTTAAAAAACTGGGCAAAGCGCCCAAACCGACGCCGCAGCAGAAAGAGCAATCCGCCATGACAAAAGAAGAATGGGGGCAGTATTTTTCCTCCCACTGGTACTTCAACGGCGTGAAGCAGATGAAACATATCGCCATGTTCCCCGAGGAACTGCCGCGGCGGTTGATCAAAATGTTTTCTTTTGTGGGAGAAACGGTGTTTGATCCGTTTGCGGGCAGCGGAACCACATCTCTGGCGGCAAAGAATCTGGGGAGAAATTCGATCGGATATGAAATCAATAAGGAGTTTGCGCCTATTATCCGTGAAAAGTTAGGGGCGGACCAGATGAATTTGTATGATGATGCAGAAGTGATATTTACAGAAGATAAGGCGGGCAATCGTTCTTCTTTTGATCAGCTTCCCTATCTCTTCCGGGATCCGCACCGTATGGATAAGAAGGTTGATGTAAAGAAGCTGCAGTTTGGATCGAAGATTGACCGGTCAGGGGCAAAGCGAGAGGAATTGTTCCGGGTAAAAAAAGTGATCGCCCCGGATAAAATCGAACTCAACAACGGCCGCACGGTCCGTTTGCTGGGGATCAGGCCCAGGCCGGCGTGCCAGGGAGAAGCGATCCGTTTCCTGGAAGAGAAGTTTCAAAATCGAAGAGTGTATTTGAAATATGACACGGTTCCATATGATACCGACAGCACTCCCCTGTGTTATGTATATCTGGACAACAGAACCTTTGTAAATAATCATCTGGTCAGAACCGGATTCGTGGATGTGGACACATCATTTGATTATACCTGTCAGAAGAAGTTTCTGGATTCGCTTCCGGATTAAAAACCAACGGAGATGTTCCTGCTGCTGTTCACTCTGAAGTGCAGCAGGAACATCTCCGTCTGTCATTTTACTCTTCGACTTCTATGGTGATTCCGGTCTTGGTTTTGGTATAATAAATCATTTTTACAGCGATCATTTCGGATAACCGTCCCATGGTCTTGTAGGTCTCGGGTTTTATGGAGTAGGGAATGTCCCCTACATACCCGTCGATGCCCGCAGATTCTTCTTCCGGAGTGGCAAGACGCCAGGTCGTTTCGCTGCGCTCCGCAAGAGACGCCAGAATTGCTTTCTGTACATAGAGTCCGTTGAAGGTCTTGGTAATGACCAGGTCTTCCACCCAATGCCGGACCAGTTCGCGGTCAATGAGGGGGATGGCTTCCCTGAGATTCTGTACCTGTGTATAAATTTTGTCGGTTGCCCGCTCAAAGGCATCGGGATATCTTTCTGTATACCAGGCGCGCCAGTTGTCAACGGTGATTTCCTCACCGGATGCCATGAATTCCGGGAACAGCTCAGACATCTGTCCGACGACAACAGGACGGGTCCCCTGCGCATTTTGATTTGCCCAGTTGATCAGCTGCGAGGTGTACTTCGGGAAGCGGAACGTGCTGTTTTCATTATAACTTTCTATTTTTTCATTTTTCAGTGTGTATTTCATCATATCATCCTCTGATCTTATGAGGTCAGGATTCCTCCATAAAAAGCCTGTAGGTGTCGATTTCCAGTGCGTCGGCGATGCGCTGGATATTTTCAAGTGATATACTTCTCCGGCAGCATTCGATGGAGCTGATGTATGTCCGGTGAAGCCCGCATTTTTCAGCAAAGGCTTCCTGGGAAATCCCCATCGCCTGGCGGTAGCGCCTCACATTACTTCCAAAAACTCTGACAATATCCATATATTCAACCAGCCTTCCATAAACATCATATTGGATTGATGACAATAAGTCTACATACAATAAGTAACATTTCGCCGTAACAATGGGGGATCGGAATGGCAGCCGGCTTCTGGCCGCCATTGAATCTGCCAGTTGTTTATACTATAATAAGAAAGTTGGAAAAATAGTTCTTAGATGAAAAGGAGAGTACCATGGATGGATTAAAAGCACGGCGTGCGGTGGAGTCTGATATCCCCACGCTGGACAAATTACTGTATGAGGTTCACAGGGTTCACAGCGACGCAAGGCCGGATCTGTTCCGCAAGGGAACGAAAAAATATACCGATGAGGAGCTGAAGGTGATCCTGGCAGATGACAGCCGCCCCATTTTTGTGGCGGAGAAGGACGGGCAGGTCCTGGGCTATGCATTCTGTATCCACCAGCAGTATCTCAATGACAACAATCTGACAGATATCAAAACTCTTTATATTGATGACTTATGTGTGGACGAGGCCGCGCGCAAGGAGCATGTAGGCAGTTTCTTATATCACTATGTGCTGGATTATGCGGCAGCCAACGGCTATTACAATGTCACGCTCAATGTGTGGGCGGGCAATGACAACGCCATGAGATTCTATGAAAAGATGGGGCTGCAGGTTCAGAAGATCGGCATGGAAAAGATCCTGTAGGCAGATGACCGGGAGGGCTGTTCCGGGGAAAAGATGAAGTCTGCATATCCCGGATTCGGATTGTTCAGTAACAGAGCATCGAACTGATCCATCAGTTCCCGGTTAGGGATAAATACTTCCCTGGCATCGCTGTCATAGGTCAGCAGGCCATAGACAACCATGGCGGAGTAAATCTGACATATTTCATCATAAGGCCCGGAGCTGGTCCGGTAATTGCTGATCTGATTATCGGCCAGGGCACATACCACAGATCTGGGGTTATAAAGCTTGGTTCCTTTAACGGTGCAGTATCCGTTGTACCAGAGGCGGAGATCTTCTCTTGAGATTTCCTTTATAATAAGCGTTTTGTCTACAAAAAACGTGACTGGGAAATACGTCTGTATTCTTCCGTAGGAG
>CALWGM010000025.1 GCA_944380065.1 uncultured Lachnospiraceae bacterium | reverse complement strand
CAGGAGGGTGTGGAACATGCGGGACAGTATCGGATACCTGTCGGAAGGCAGGAATCCGATACTGTCCCGCTTTTGGTTTACGGGGTAATGCTATCACCTGTAAGATATGATGTTTTGTAAGCTTTAACCTGTCTAATGAAGTGGAGATGCCGGGAAGGACATCGAAGCAGGCTGAATGAAGAGGGAAAATAAAAAAAGAACCTTGAAAAGGAAAGTTTAGTTTGATAATATCTGGGAAGTGATACACGAAATTGGCATGTCCTATATGGATCTGTTTAATACGCAGGAGCGGATTGCGTTTACCAGAACAATCATACGGGATTCAAACAAACATCCGGAAATCAGCGATATGTATCATAAATATGGAATCGGTTACGTGGCACAGTGTGTTGCTGATTATCTTGAAAAGTTCAAAGACCAGCTGCGGCCGGATGTGGATCTTTATCTGGCGGCGAAAACCTATGTGGGGTCGCTGTTTGCCTTTGCGGTGCAGTATAAAGTAATTATTGGCGTGAATCAAAAATATACTGACAAGGAAATCGTTGACCTTTCAACCGATATTTTTGTAAGGGGGATTATAAAATAGTTGCTTTTGCCTACCTGGCCTGCCGGGGTGTGATCCCGAATTTCTGTTTGAATAACCGGTTAAAGTAAGACAGGTTCTCAAAGCCGCATTGCTGTGCGATTTCCAAAATGCTGAGGGAAGACGCGCCGAGGAGCCTTCTTGCGGCGGTGAGCCGGTAATTATTCAGATACTGGATAAAGCTGACACCCATGTTGGCTTTGAAAAATTTCATAAAGTGGGAAGGGCTGAAATAACAGAGGTCTGCCATCTGCGGAATGGTGATAGGTTCCGCATAATGGGTCTCTATGTATCCGATGATATATTTCAGCTTTTCCAGCACTCTGAGTTCCGACTTTGTCGGAACTTTTTGATTTCTGTTGGCAATCAGCAGGTAAAAAAGCTGAAAAAGATATCCTTTCAGGGCGAGCTGATATCCTTCCGGCTGTGTCTGGCACAGGGAATCCATCTCCTGGACAAGCGACAGGATGGATTCATAACAGGATAGGCCGGGGCGGATATAATGCTCTACGGTGAATTTTCCCTCCAACAGGGGAGCAAGAAAGGTATCGGAGCAGATATCATCCGTCCTGGAAAACAGCAGTTCTGTACGGAAGAGGATATTCTCGTATTCCATGGTGTGGCCGGGCAGTTCATGGATGGAGTGCAGATGTCCCGGGAGAACGATCAGGATATCATTGGCGGATACCGGATATCTGTTCAGATCCACAGATACCGTGCCGCTGCCTTTTTTGATAACGATCAGTTCTGCTTCCTCATGCCAGTGGAGAGGTACGTCCGTAAAGTCCAGAGGGATGCTGCACAGATAAGTATTATAGGGGAAGCGGTCCGGGGTATGGATCTTGTTTTCGCGGTAGTTCTGGAATTCATGGCTCGTCATATTCGTTCTCCTGAATAAAGTGCGGCAGGTGGCCGGACAGACCAAACAATGGGATTATAATGATAGTATTGTACAATAAAAGGATAATATTCTGCAAGAAAGAAAAGAAAAATGATTCTATACTATATGCGGAAACGATCAGTAAACATAAAAAAACCGGAAACAGAATCTGTAAATCAAAAATCTGAAAGAAGCCTGCGGCCGGGAGCCGGGGCATGGAGGTAACGATGATGAACCTGAAACAGACATTGGAGCAGAAACTGGGAAAGGCAATTGCCGACAGCACAAACGGAGAACTTTACGCTGCGCTTCTGGAGCTTGTGCAGGAACTGGCACAGCGCAAAGAAGGCAGGGAAGGAAAGAAAAAAGTATATTATATATCTGCGGAGTTCCTGATCGGGAAATTACTTTCCAATAATATGATCAACCTGGGAATTTATCAGGAGGTCAGGGATCTGCTGCAGGAAAATGGAAAAGATATCTGTGAAATCGAAGAATTTGAGGCGGAACCGTCCCTTGGCAACGGCGGCCTGGGCAGGCTGGCAGCCTGTTTCCTGGACTCTATCGCCACACTGGGCTATTCCGGGACGGGAATTGGCCTGAATTATCATCTTGGCCTGTTCCGACAGAAGTTTGAAAACCATCTGCAGAAAGAGACGGTGAATCCGTGGATCCAGCCAAAAAGCTGGCTGAGGAAAACAGATGTCTGCTATCCGGTCAGCTTCCGGGGCATGACGCTGCAGTCCAGAATGTATGAGATCCTGGTGACCGGCTACCATAACCGGACGAATAAACTGTGTCTGTTTGATGTGGACAGCGTGGATGAAGGAATTGTGGGGGAAGGCATTCAGTTTGACAAGAAAGATATCGCAAAAAATCTGACCCTGTTTTTATATCCGGATGACAGTGATGAGGATGGAAGAAAACTGCGGATTTACCAGCAGTATTTTATGGTCAGCAATGCGGCGCAGCTGATTTTGGAGGAATGTGTACAAAGGGGGAGTGATCTGCATGATCTGGCAGACTATGCAGTGATTCAGATCAATGATACGCATCCTACCATGATTATTCCGGAACTGATCCGTCTGCTGACAGAGCGCGGACTGGAAATGGACGAGGCGATTGGGGTAGTGAAAAAGACCTGCGCGTACACGAACCATACGATTCTGGCGGAAGCGCTGGAAAAATGGCCGCTCCGCTATCTGCAGGAAGTGGTTCCCCAGCTTGTACCGGTGATAGAGATCCTGGATGACAGGGTGCGCAGACAGTTTGCGGATGAGCAGGTGGCGATCATCGGACGGGATGATGTGGTGCACATGGCGCACATGGATATCCATTATGGTTTCAGTGTCAATGGCG
Source organism: uncultured Lachnospiraceae bacterium (assembly GCA_944380065.1). Classification (GTDB taxonomy): domain Bacteria; phylum Bacillota; class Clostridia; order Lachnospirales; family Lachnospiraceae; genus Eubacterium_I. Next base: position 13,181 of record CALWGM010000025.1, on the reverse strand, counting down.
TGGCGGCATTGCACACGGAGATTTTAAAGAAATCGGAACTGAACTGTTTTTACCGGCTGTATCCGGAGAAATTCAACAATAAAACCAACGGGATCACTTTCCGCCGCTGGCTGCTTCACTGCAATCCGATTCTGGCAGGACAGATTTCGCAGTGGATCGGGGACGGGTACCGGAAAGACGCTATGGAACTGAAAAAGCTGGAGGCTTTTGCCGGGAATGCGCATGTCCTTCGGCGCCTGCTCTGGATCAAAAAGGAAAATAAAAAGAGACTGGCGGCGTATCTGAAGCGGACACAGGGAATAGAACTGAATGTGGATTCTATTTTTGATATTCAGGTGAAGCGGCTCCATGAGTACAAGAGGCAGCAGATGAACGCCTTAACTGTCATCGACCAGTACCTGCAGATCAAAGCGGGCAGCCTGCCGGAGACCCCGGTGACGGTGATTTTTGGCGCCAAGGCCGCGCCGGCCTATACCATTGCCAAGGATATCATCCATCTGATTCTCTGCCTGCAGGAAATCATCAGTCATGACCCGGAAGTCAGCCCGTACCTGAATGTGGTCATGGTGGAGAATTATAATGTGACGCTGGCGGAGAAGCTGATCCCGGCATGTGATATTTCGGAACAGATTTCCCTGGCCAGCAAGGAAGCCAGCGGAACCGGAAATATGAAATTTATGCTGAACGGAGCGGTGACGCTGGGGACGGAGGACGGAGCCAACGTGGAGATCCATCAGTTCGTGGGAGATGAGAATATATACATTTTCGGGGCGTCCAGTGACGAAGTAATCCGTCACTATGAAAAGGCAGATTATCATCCGGCGGATTATTACAGCAAAAATCCAAGGCTGCAGGCTGCGCTGGATTTCATCACAGGTCCGGAAATGATGGAGGTCGGCAGCAGGGAACATCTGGAGCGGCTCAGTGAGGAATGGAAGACGAAAGACTGGTTTATGACCTTCCTTGACCTGGAAGATTATATGGAGGCAAAAGCGCGGGCATATCAGGACTATGCAGACCGGGAGAACTGGGCGAAAAAAATGCTTTTCAATATCAGCAACGCCGGATTTTTCTCATCAGACAGAACCATCATGGAATATAACAGGGATATCTGGAAATTAGACTGACGTACGGTGAGAACTCCACAGCAGCAATTTTGAAGACTGTGGATACGGCTGCCATGATTTCCGGGAAATATGACAGATTTCCGGAAAAAATGATATATTCCTGCCTGTCGGAAAATGGTATAATAAGGTACGATATGATGACAGGCAGGGAAATCTGATATGCTGACGATTTTAATTGTAGATGACGAGAAGCTGGAACGCAGGGGCATTCGTTTCCTGCTGGAACGGGAGCACGGGAATGAGGAGTTCCATATATTGGAGGCTGCCAACGGCAGGGCGGCCTGCGACCTGCTGAAGCGGCAGGATGTGGATCTTCTGTTTACGGATATCAAAATGCCCTTTATGGATGGACTGGAACTGGCAGCGCATGCCAGGGAACTGCGTCCGCAGATCGAGACTGTGATTTTCAGTGGGTATGGGGAATTTGAGTATGCCCGACAGGCCATGCGCAGCGGTGTGGAATATTATGTATTAAAACCGGTAGATCCCAGGGAATTTGCGGCAACGCTAAAGGCGGTCCTGGAAAAAATCCGGGACAGGAAACAGCAGGAACAAAAACAGCAGGCAAGCCAGGATTTCCTGAACGAGTATTTTTTAGGGAAATATCTCTATCAGGGAACGCCTGACCTGCTGCGCAGGATCTCAGGGCGGATCGATATCACCGGCTGGGAGCGGATCCAGGGTCTGATTCTGATCGAGGGTGAGGACTGTTTTTTTGAGGATTCAGAAGAAACCTTTATCCGGGAGCTTTCCGGGGAAATACAGCAGAAGCTGATGTTTTTGAATCTGGGGCAGAACCAGGAGCTCTGTGTGCTCTGCAGCAGCTGTGATCTGCCGGTTCTGGCGGAGCATATCTGCCGCTGGATCAACGCAAGATTCGGTTCGCGTTTTTATGTGGCAGCCGGGCGGCAGGTGGAGCGCCCGCAGGAGCTTCCGGCGGCATTCCGGGAACTGGAAGTGCTGATGGAAAATAAGTTTTACCAGAAGGAAAAACGTCTGTTTCTTCCAGGGAAAACCCTGAAAAATGCGGAGGCAGAGCAGTTCCTGGATGATATTTTAGGGCGGATGGCTGAGAATATCCGGCTGAATGACATTACACATCTGTGGGAACATTTCCGGATTTTACAGACGGGAGCCGGGGAACTGAGCCGCTACTCCCAGATTTATACCAAGTTTATGTTTTCCAATCTGGTCAGGGAATTCTATATGCACCAGCAGGCCAGAGGCCGGCGGCTGGAGGATGTGATCCGGCAGGTGTATGAGCTGCAGTCCATCCAGGAGGTTCTGGGACTGGTGGAATCGCTGATTACAGAGATGGAACAGCAGCTTTCCGTTGACGGGCATGGTTCCAGGAATGAGGTCGCAAAAGCCAAGAGCTATATCTATGAGCATTACAGTGAAGAGATTGGCGTGGAGACACTGGCGGAACTGGTATATCTCTCACCGGGATATTTCAGTTATATTTTTAAAAAGGAAACCGGGGAAAATGTCAGCCGTTTTATCCGCTGCTACCGCATGGAAAAAGCAAAGGAGCTGCTTGCCGGCACCAGTAAAAAAATTGTGCAGATCTGTAAGGAAACGGGATTTTCCAATGTTTCTTACTTTTGTAAAAGTTTCCGGGAATACTGCGGCTGCAGCCCGGAGCAGTATCGGAAAGGGGAAACGGCTGGTGAAGTATCTGAAACAAAAATTCAATGATCTGAATCTCAGGAAAAAGCTTATCATTCTTTTATGTCTGGTAGGCTTTGTTCCTGTTCTTCTGCTTACCGTCTATATCAGCGTATATTCTTACCGGACAGTTTTAAAAAACAAGCAGGCAGATATGGAAAAATCGCTGGAACTGGCATGCGCCTCGGTGGAAAGCCAGATGTCGATCTGCGCCCAGATGATGGAGTATTTTGTCTATGACCAGAACCTGCTGGATTTTCTTGCCTGCAGCCCGGATCAGAAGACGGAGCGGTACGGCTATTATCAGGAAGTGAGAAATGCGGTCGCCGCCCTGCAGTACCAGAACCTGGCGATGCGTTCTGTGACGATTTATTCCGATGCGATTCCGCGCTCTTTCGGGGAAAATACGCAGCCCCTGAAAGAGCTGACACAGGAAACCTGGTATGAGCCGGGGGCGGAAGACGGGAAGTGGTATGTGGACGCGGAAAAAGGCGAACTGGTCAGCCTTTACCGGATCCCCCAGGCTTACGGGCACACGGGATATGCCGCAGTCCGCACAGACATGAATGTGCTTTTTCAGAGTTTTACGCAGCTGGCAGAGGGGGAAAGCGGCGTAAGTGTGTATGACGGCGCGGAAATCTGGAAAGCGGCCGGCGAAGCATGTGCAGATCAGGCCTGCGCCCCATGTTCTTTCGGGGCGCAGGGACAGCTTTACGTATGGACGGAAGCATGGCTGAAAAATCCGGATGCGCGTGTGGTCTTCTTTCAGCCGCGGCCGGGGATACAGATGGTCTCCTGGAATTTAGTGGTGTGGATCGTTGCCCTGACGGCGGCCTGTCTGCTGATTATTATTCTTCTGGGGCGGCGGTTTGCAGACTATATTTCCAGCCCGCTGGAGCTGCTCACAGAAGAAATCCGGACTGTGGATGAGGAGCGGATGGGGACGGAGATCCAGAGCGACAGAACCGATGAGGCAGGTATCCTGATCCGCAGCTATAACCGGATGATGAAACGGATCCGCGAACTGATCCAGGAAAATTATAAGACCAGGATCGCTCAGAAGGAATTTGAACTGAAGGCGCTGCAGGCGCAGATCAATCCGCATTTCCTGTATAATTCGCTTTCTATCATCAACTGGAAAGCGATTGAGGCGGGGGAGGAGGAGATCAGCCGTATTACGCTGGCGCTCTCCGCTTTTTACCGGACGACACTGAATAAAGGGAAAACCATGATCAGTATCCGCATGGCGATGGAAAATATCAGGGCTTACCTGCAGCTGCAGCTCTGGATGCATGACCATGATTTCCAGGTGCATTATGAGGTGGACGAGGGGGCTTTTGACGAGATGATTCCCTCCCTGATCTTCCAGCCTTTTGTGGAAAATGCCCTGGAACACGGCCTGGATGTGAAAGAAGATCCGGATCACCAGATCTGGATCTGTATCCGGCAGGGCGCGGAAACTGTTTCTGTGGAGATCCGGGATAATGGCGTGGGAATGGATGAGGATACGCTGAATCATATCCTGGAGTATCAGGCAGCCGGATACGGGGTGAAAAATGTCAATGACCGGATGATCCTGCATTATGGCGAGGCCTATGGCATCCGGATCCACAGTGCTCCCGGGGAGGGGACGGCAGTGCTGCTGACGTTCCCCAGGGGACAGAAGGAGAAGATGTGAAGATGCGGTTAGAGAAAAAAAGAATTTTGCAGGCAGCGGTTCTGGCCCTGACGGCAGCTGCGCTGGGATGCGGCTGCGCGGCCCTGCAGAATCTGGATAACGGCAGCCAGGAGACGGCGGAACGGGAGGCGGCTTTCGCGAAGGCGGCCAGCGAACCGACCGCCCCCTATCCGGAGACGGTGACCTACACACTGGCGAAACTGACCTCTTCCGGAGACTCCCTGATGCCGGAAGGGGATACCTACGAAGACAACGCCTACACAAGATTCCTGAAGGATTTCCTGAATGTGCAGAATGAGGATGTGATCGAGGTTTCCGAGGGGGAAAATTACGATCTGTATGTGGATCGGCTGATCGCGGAGAACCAGATGCCGGATGTAATGCTGATCTCCGATCTGGCAAAGGTAAGGCAGCTGGCGGAGGAAGGGCTCATTGAAGACCTGACAGCTGCATATGAAAACTGTACTTCGGCCACAGTGAAAGAAATCTATGGCAGCTATGGGGAGGAGCTTCTGGATTCGGTCACAATAGACGGCAGGCTGATGGCGCTGCCCACCACACAGGTGAATTATGGCTGCAGTCTGTTCTGGGTGCGGCAGGACTGGCTGGAGGAACTGCATCTGGATGAGCCGGAGACCCTGCATGATGTGGAAGAGATTGTACTGGCATTCCGGGAGAACCAGATGGGCGGGGCAGGAAATGTCGGTCTTGTCTGTACCGATGGACTGGTGGGCGAGGGATCTGCCAATTTCTCCCTGGATCCCGTTTTCGGAGCCTTTGGCGCTTATCCGCAGATCTGGATCAGGGATGAAACCGGGGAAATGCAGTATGGTTCCCTGAGCGGAGAGACAAAGGCTGCGCTGGCCTGCCTGCATGACTGGTATGAAAAAGGCGTTCTGGATGAGGATTATATGATGCGCACCACGACAGAGATCGGGAAGTTAGTCGAAGAAGGGCACTGCGGGGCCTTTTTCGGCTGGTGGTGGGCGCCGAACGCACCCCTGCTTGCATCTGTGGAAGCAGATCCGGACGCTGTCTGGAAGCCTTATCTGATCGGGGATGAGAGCGGGCAGGTCAATTCTTATATCTATGCAAAAGGGACGCAGTATATTGTAGTGAGGAAAGGGTATGGTCATCCGGAAATTGTCATGAAAATCATAACGGCGCTGTTTGACAACGGACGGTTTCAGGGGGACAGTACAGAAGAAATTGACGCTTACCAGGCCATGGGGGTGGACATTACTGCCCGTCCGCTGGTGATCAACTGCGACTACAGCGACGCGGTGTTCCGGACAACGGACCGGATCCGGGCTGCCCTGCAGGGGAACCTGGATATCGGGGCGCTCAGCTCGCTGGAACAGGTGTATTACCGTTCCTGCGGGGATTATCTGGGAGGATCTGGAGAGCCGGACGACTGGGCGGCCTATGCTTCCCGGGTGGAGGCGGTAGAACTGATGGCACAGGGAAATGTGGTTTATGTAAATGAGGATTATGTGCAGCAGAGCAATGCGCCGGTGCCGCAGGAACTGCTGGACATGGAGATCCTGGATTTTATGAAAATCGTCACAGGGGAAGAGGATCTTTCTTATTTTGATCAGTTTGCAGAATCATGGGAAAAGAACATGTTTCTTGAAAATCTTTCGTATTAATGGAAACCGGAAGCGTTTACAATGATTTCATCAAAAACGTTTCCGGTTTTTTTATGAACTGAATGAAGGAGGATTTATCATGAGAAAGAGACTTGTGGCGATTTTAGTAACCGGGATTTTGGGGGCGTCCCTGCTGGCAGGATGCGGCACGGACAGCGGCTCTGGCGGATCCGCAGCCAAAGAGGATGGAGATGGCAGCGGTTCGGTCTACTATCTGAATTTCAAGCCGGAGCAGGATGAGGCCTGGCAGAAGCTGGCGGCAGACTATACGGAGCAGACCGGGGTAAATGTGACAGTGGTGACAGCGGCTTCCGGAAATTATGAGACCACGCTGATGAGTGAGATGGGGAAGAGCGGCGCGCCTACCATGTTCCAGGTCAACGGACCGGTGGGACTGGCCAACTGGAAGGATTACTGCTATGACCTGTCCGGCACGGATATTTATGGGGAACTGACCAGTGACAGCTATGCCATGACAGACGGCGACACGGTGCCGGCGATTGCCTACACGATTGAGTCCTATGGGCTGATTGTCAATAAAAAGCTTCTGGCGCAGGCCGGATATTCCGTGGAGGATATTCAGTCATTTGCAGATCTGAAAAAAGTGGCGGAGGACATTACGGCGCGTTCCTCTGAACTGGGCTTCGCTGCATTTACTTCTGCGGGCATGGACGGCTCCTCGGACTGGAGATATAAAACCCATCTGGCAAACCTGCCCATCTATTTTGAGTACCAGGATGAAGGCATTGACTCCACAGACGCCATCCAGGGCACTTACCTGAATGAATACCGGGAGATCTGGGATCTGTATATCAACAATAGCACCTGCGATCCTTCAGAACTGGCAGCGAAGACTGCGGATGATTCCAGAAATGAATTCTTAGCGGGGCAGGCAGTCTTTTATCAGAATGGATCCTGGGAATATACCAATCTGACTGCGGACGGCACCTTTACCGATGACGACCTGCAGATCATCCCCATCTATTTCGGCGTGGGCGACGAAGCGAACCAGGGGCTCTGCACAGGTACGGAGAATTACTGGTGCGTGAACAAGGATGCGGACGAGGCAGATATCCAGGCAACCCTTGATTTTATGTACTGGTGTGTGACCTCAGAGGAAGGAACCACAAGCATGGCGGATGATATGGGCTTTGTCATTCCCTTTAAGCAGGCAAAAGAGTCATCGAATCTGTTTGTAAAGCAGGATCAGGCGCTGACTGAGGCCGGGAAGACACCGATCCCCTGGTCATTTACCACAGCCCCCTCTGAAGAGTGGAAAAACGGTCTGGGCTCTGCGCTGACCGCCTATGCCGCTGACCAGACAGACGGCAGCTGGGATGGAGTGGTCTCCGCGTTCGTAGACGGCTGGGCTTCCGAGAGCGCGCTGGCGAATTAAAAAGGATGGCGTAAGAGGAGAGAAAAGTTATGCAAAAGGCATTGAAACGTTATGCGCCCCTGTTTGTTGTGCCGACCCTTGCCGCTTTTGTGATCGGGTTTATCATCCCCTTCATAGAAGGAATCTACCTGTCATTTTGCCAGTTTACAACGGTGGGAAACGCAAAGTTTACGGGGCTGTCCAATTATGTGAATGCGTTTACAGATCGCAGTTTCCTGCACTCGTTCGGTTTTACAGTGGCGTTTGCCGCAGTCTCCATTGTGCTGATCAATGTGGCGGCCTTTGGTCTGGCATCGCTTCTGACCACCAATCTGAAGGGCAAAAATATCTTCCGCACGGTCTTTTTTATGCCGAACCTGATCGGCGGGATCGTGCTGGGGTATATCTGGCAGATTTTGATCAACTGTGTCCTTTCCGTGGTGGGAAAACCGCTCCTGGCCCTGAATACGCCTGCCGGTTACTGGGGAATGATTATCCTGATGTGCTGGCAGCAGATCGGCTACATGATGATCATTTATATTGCGGGACTGCAGAATATTTCCGATGATATTATTGAGGCGGCGGAGATTGACGGCGCAGGGAAATGGCGGATCCTCCGGAGCGTAAAGATTCCGATGGTGATGCCGTCCATCACCATCTGCATTTTCCTGACGCTGACTAATTCCTTCAAGCTTTTTGACCAGAACCTGGCACTGACCGGCGGTGAGCCGAACCATATGACCGAAATGCTGGCGCTGAATATTTACCAGACGTTTTATGCCAGAGCCGGGGCGCAGTGGAAGGGAATCGGCCAGGCCAAGGCGGTGATCTTCTGCCTGATCGTGATCGCGATCTCCATGATCCAGCTTAAGGCTACCCGTTCTAAGGAGGTACAGCAGTAATGATAAAAAGGAAGAGAAAAATCCATGTGGTCTGGATCCTGCTTCTGACGGTATTGTCGGTTGTTTATATCTATCCGATTTTTATGATCCTGATCAATTCGCTGAAGGAAAACAGCGCTATTACAACGGCGGGGGCGTTTACCCTGCCCACATCAGAAACCTTCGCCGGGCTGGAAAATTTTGTGGACGCAATTCTGTCCAAAGGTTTTCTGCAGAGCCTGGGCTACAGTACAGTGATCACCCTGACATCCATGGCGGCGATTCTGATCTTATGCCCCATGTGCGCATGGTTTATTACCAGGCTGGAAAATAAATTTACCAAAGGGCTGTACCTGCTGTTTGTGCTGTCCATGGTTGTCCCGTTCCAGATGGTGATGTTTACCCTGTCACAGACAGCGGACAGGCTGAACCTGAACACGCCGTGGAATATCTGGATCATTTATCTGGGTTTTGGAGCCGGGCTGGCGGTATTTATGTTCTGTGGATTCATGAAGTCCATACCGGTAGAAATTGAGGAAGCATCCCTGATTGACGGCTGCAACCCGATCCAGACTTTTTTCCTGGTGGTGATTCCGATGATGAAACCGACGATGATTTCCGTGGGAATCCTGGAAGCCATGTGGCTGTGGAATGACTACCTTCTGCCTACCCTGGTACTGGATATCAAGAAATATATGACAATTCCCATGCTGATCCAGTATTTCCGGGGAAGCTACGGAAAAGTGGAAATGGGTCCGATGATGGCATGTATCATCTTGACAATCATCCCGATTATAGTAGTATATCTGATTGGGCAGAAACATATCATCAAGGGTGTCGCTGCCGGCGCAGTAAAAGGATAATCAGGAGAAAAGAATTGTGAGAGAAAGTGGTGTTCTTCTGCCGGTTTCATCTTTGCCCTCAAAGTATGGGATCGGCAGCTTCTCAAAAGAAGCATACGAATTTGTAGATTTTTTAAAAAAGGCCGGACAGAAAAAATGGCAGGTACTTCCCCTGGGTCCTACCAGCTACGGGGACTCGCCCTACCAGTCGTTTTCCACCTTTGCAGGGAATCCTTATTTTATAGACCTGGAGGAACTGATCCGAACCGGGCTCCTGACCCGGGAGGAATGCGGATCCTGTGATTTCGGAAAACAGGAAGACGCGGTGGATTATGGAAAGCTTTATCTGGAAAGAAACAGGATCCTGCGGCTGGCCTGCAGCAGGTTTGAACCGGAGAAGGCGGAGGGATATCCGGAATTCTGCCGGGAAAATGCATACTGGCTGGAAGATTACAGCCTGTTCATGGCATTGAAAGAGGCGCACGGGGGAAAAAGCTGGGATCATTGGGAAGAACCTCTGCGCAAGCGGGAGCCGGAAGCGCTTCTGGCGTTCCGCCGGAAGAATACGCGAAAGATCGCTTATTACTGGTTTGAACAATATCTGTTCCGCAGGCAGTGGGACAGGCTCCATCACTATGCGGCGGAGCAGGGAATCGGAATCATTGGAGATATCCCGATTTATGTGGCTTTTGACAGTGCGGATACCTGGGCGAATCCCGAACTGTTCCAGCTGGATGAGGAGCTTCACCCTGTGGCAGTGGCCGGATGTCCGCCGGATGCGTTTTCCGCTACCGGTCAGCTGTGGGGGAACCCGCTGTATGACTGGAAGCATCATGCAGGGACAGGATATCAGTGGTGGATCAGCCGGATCGCCTGGTGCCTGAAGCTGTACGACGTTCTCCGGGTGGATCACTTCCGCGGATTTGACGCCTATTACGCGATCCCGGCGGGGGAGCCTACCGCGGAACACGGACACTGGGAAAAAGGCCCGGGCATCCGTTTGTTTGAGGCTCTCAGCCAGCAGATCGGGAGCATGAATATTATTGCGGAGGATCTGGGCTACCTGACCGATTCGGTCAGGGAACTGGTGCAGAAAACAGGATTTCCGGGGATGAAGGTACTGCAGTTTGCCTTTGATTCGAGGGAGGAGAGCGATTATCTTCCCCATAATTATGATAAAAACTGCGTGGTGTATACCGGAACCCATGATAATGATACCGTCCGCGGCTGGTATGAAGTCCTGAACCGGGACGATAAGGAACTGGCCATGGAGTATATGAATATCAGACATACCCCGCTGGAGGAAGTCCACTGGGATTTTGTCCGTCTGGCGCTGGCCAGCGTGGCCAATCTCTGTGTGATACCTGTCCAGGATTATCTGGGGCTTGGCTCCGGAGCCCGCATCAATACACCGTCCACCCTGGGAAAAAACTGGAAATGGCGGCTGAAGCCGGGGCAGCTGGATGACCGCCTGGCGGAACAGATCCGCCGGATGACAAAATTATACGGCCGGTAGATCCGGTCATTCCTGTGGACGGAATGTACCGTACTACAAAAACCTCCTCATGATACCCCTCCTGGGAAGCAGTTTCTTCCCAGGGGGGATTTTTACGCGGTTTATGGTGATAGTGCTTGAGGGGACAGATATTCTTTGCTATGATGTTAACAAAAATGATATCAGGCGATAAAAATATTTCTGAAGAAAGGGAAGGAAACATGGCTGGAAATGAATTGCTGCTTGTGGATGCAAAGGATCAGGAAATCGGATATGGTGAAAAAATGGAGGTTCATCGAAAAGGGGTTCTTCACAGGGCCTTTTCGGTATTTCTGCTGGATGCGGACAGCGGAATGCTGCTGCTGCAGAAAAGGAATCAAGAGAAATACCATTCGGGCGGCCTCTGGAGCAATTCGTGCTGCTCTCACCAGTATCAGGGAGAGACTCTTCTCCAGGCGGTAAACCGTTGTATGAAGGATGAACTGGGGATTGGAACAGAGCAGTGCAGTTCTGTGGCGGAGGCAGGTGTGTTTACTTATTTTTCTGATTATGGAGAAATGAAGGAACACGAGATCGACCATGTGTTTCTCTGCTGCACAGATACAGCGGGAAGAAATGCGCTGTGTCCGAATCAGACAGAGGCGGAGGATGTGAGATGGATCCGGCCCGGAGATCTGGATGAACAATTAAAGACCCATCCGGAACTGTTTACTTCATGGTTCGCGCCGGCGTATGGGGAGATTCAGAAAACAGAGGTGTGCGGAAAATGATTTATATCACAGGAGACTGTCACGGGGATTTCCGCAGGTTTTCCAGGGACAATTTCCCGGAGCAGAGGGAAATGAACCGGGAAGATTTTGTGATTGTGTGCGGGGATTTCGGGATCTGGCAGGATACAAAGGATGAGCGGTACTGGCTGGACTGGCTGCAGGAAAAGCCGTTTACGCTTCTGTTCGTGGATGGAAACCATGAGAATTTTGACCGGCTGGAGGGCGGTGAGTTTGAGACCGTGGCGTTTCATGGGGGAAAAGCGCACCGGATCCGGGAGAACGTTTATCATCTGATGCGGGGGCATGTGTTTGAGCTTGGCGGAAAGAAGATTTTCGCCTTTGGCGGCGCGGCCAGCCACGATGTGGAGGACGGGATCCTGGATGAGAGGGATTTTGCCAGCCATGAAGCCTTTGCCCGGGTGGTAAGGAGCTGGCGCAGGGCCAGGCGGATGTTCCGCATCAACCATGTTTCCTGGTGGAGCCGGGAGCTTCCCTCGGAGGAGGAGATGGCGTTTGGGCGGAGCACGCTGGCAGAACATGGGAATCAGGTGGATTTTATCGTCAGCCACTGCTGCCCCCAGCAGGTGGCCGCTGTGTTTTCCCAGGGGATGTACCGGCCGGATGTGCTGACCGGGTATTTTAACGACATTGCGGAAACGGTGCAGTTTGACCGCTGGTTTTTCGGCCATTACCACGATAACCGGATGATCATGGGAAAGTTTCTTCTGCTGTATGAGCAGATCATCCGGTGCGCATGACTGGGTAAGGTTTTGGGGTCTGTGCTGCTTTTGGGGGTTACGGAGAGGTATCATACCTCAAAAATTTTACATTTTTTTGCAGGTGATATGCCGGCAGATTTTACATTGCTCTTTTATAATGCCCTTGGTTTACCCTTAAGATTATGACGAGGAGGAAAGAGTGATATGAAGAAATCATGGCACAGAGTGGCTGCGGCAGCCCTGGCGGCGACGCTGATCGCATCCCAGGGAATCAGCGCGGCTGCGGAGCCTGCGAACCAGGCGGCAGGAGCATCGGTGGAGTACCTGACCCTGCAGCCGGGCACAACCCAGAGTTCTGTGAACCTGAACTGGTATGCGCCGGATGGAACAACAGAAGCGCTGGTGAAATTTGGAGACCAGACGGTTCAGGCCGCTGTGAGTGAACTTACTGCGCCTACAAAACTGGATACAGGAAAGTATACGGATACCGGAAAGATGGTATGCACCGCCACGGTGAACGGTCTTGCGGCGGACACGGACTATACGTATCAGATCTCCTATGACGGAGGACAGACCTGGTCGGAAGCGTATACTTACAAAACAGGAAAAGAAGACGGATTCAAATTCGGCTTCACCAGCGACCCGCAGATCAAGGAAAATGGATCAACAGACGGGGCGGGCTGGCAGCCGTCTGACGGCACCAACCAGACCGGCTGGGCGACCATGATGAAGGAGCTGGCAGAGGCGGAGGTGAATCTTGTGGTATCCGCCGGCGACCAGGTGGAGGATCAGAGCTGGGGCAAGTCCAGCGAGTATGCGGCCTTTTTCGCGCCGGAGGAGATGTCCTCGATTCTGTATGCCCCGGCCGTAGGCAACCATGACAGACATTATATGTTCGAGGATCATTTTAACCTGCCCAATGAGATGTCGGTGGCAGGTGTGGATGAGAATGGAGTTCTGGAGCAGGTAAAGACCAC
>CALWGM010000024.1 GCA_944380065.1 uncultured Lachnospiraceae bacterium | reverse complement strand
TTATTATAAAATATATATGGATTATCTGTCCGGGCCGGTGACAGAAAAGACAACGGCCTATGTGGAGGAGGAGAACGCCCGCTATGCCGGACTGTATGAGGAGCTTGCAGGAACGGAGGATATTGTCAGGCAGAGTGAGATCGGCCAGGAACTGCTTCCGGCAGAAGGCTGGGGACAGGCAGTAACGGAATATGAGAGGATTTTAGAGGCCGGGGACGCGGACGGGACCAGACTGAGCCTGGTTTATCCCGGGGGCTATTATAAGCTGATGGGCCAGGACGGGCAGCGGGATATGGTCTGCGCCAGCCTTCTGGGCGTACTGTTCTGTATCTGTCTGGCCGCTGTGTTTGCCGGGGATGCGGGCTGCGGCATGGATCGTCTGATCTTCACCACGGCAGGAGGACGCAGGGATACCCTGCGGGCAAAGAAACAGGTATCTTTTGTAACCGCGTTTCTGATCTTTGTCCTGGTCTATGGAGGGGATTTCCTGATGATTCTGCTGAAGATCGGGATGAAGGAGTGGCAGGCGCCCCTGCGAAGCCTTGCGGATTTCTCCCTCTGCCCGCCGGATGTGCGGCTGTGGCAGTATATGGCGCTTCTTTATCTGGTGAAGTTTGTGGGGATGTGGGCCTGCCTCTGTGTGATGCGGGTGATTTCCTTCCTCTGCAGGGATACCTTCCGGACGGTGCTGGTTTCCGCCATCGTGTTTGTGCTCCCGGCGCTGGTGGGACTGCTGGGGATCGATGCCGTCAACTATATCTCCCTGGTGCCCCTTCTGACCGGGAGCGGGATTCTGAACGGGTTCCTTGAGGGGAGCCGGATCCTGTATGGGATCCTGTATCTCCTGGCAGCGGCAGGGATCATCGGCCTTTCCGGATGGTATCTGGGGAGACAGATGCGGGAGACGTGTTAAGCGGATGATATCTTTGCAGGCAGATGCGTCTCCCTTTCCCGGGTCAGTCTTCTCCCACGGTATAGGGGCGGCTGGCCTCCAAAATCTGCACGGCCTTCAGGCTGATGGCCAGCATCTGGTCGGCGGCCGCAAAATCCTGTTCTTCGATCATGCGCCGGAATTCCTGGAATTCATAGGAAAGACGGTGCTTTCCCTCGTGGAAATCGAAGGTGGCGCTGTGTTTCTGATTGTCGATCAGTTCATAACTCTCGATCTGGTTCATGGGAACGGAGATGCGGATACAGCCTCTGGTTCCCTGGATGGTGGAACTGACCGGAGCCTGACAGTCCTTGGCCGCGATAGCGGCAGCCTGGAAGCTGCCGTATGCGCTATCCTGATACGTGAGGGTGAGTATGCCGCTGGTGTCGATGCCCCGGTCAAGATTGGGGAAATAGCGGAAAGCCTGCGGCGTCCCGAACAGACCCAGGATGGCGTGCAGATTGTAGATATTCAGATCCATCAGGGCGCCGCCGGCGCAGGCAGGGTCAAAAGCAGGCGCGATCCGTCCCTCCTGAAAAGCGTCATAGCGGGAAGAGTACTGGCAGAACTGGAAGCTCACCAGTCTGATATCGCCCAGCGCAGGCAGCTGCTTCGCGATGGAGCGGTAAGCCGGAGTATAGTGCAGGCTCATGGCTTCCACTAAAATCCGCCTCTGTTTCCGGGCAAGCGCGGCCAGCTCTGTCAGCTGGGCGGAGGTAACGGTGATGGGCTTTTCCAGAATCACATGCTTCCCGTGCAGCAGCGCCTCCTTCGCAAAAGCGTAATGCAGTGTATTGGGCAGGGCAATATATACCGTGTCAACATCGGTCAAAAGCAGTTCCTGATAATCAAAAAAGTAGCCGTCCAGATGATACTGTTCACAGAGATTCTTTGTTTTTTCTGCGGAATGCAGTGTTCCAAGAAGATAAATTTTTTCCGGCCGGATGGTATGGATCATGGGGAGCACCTCATGAACGATCAGGCCGGTTCCAATGATTCCAAGACGCATGATGTCAATCTCCTTTTTTTCGTAATATTATAATGCAGTTTCCGGGTACTGTTCAAGCAGCATCAAACATTTACGCAGCCCTGTTGAGATAAATTCCTTGTACTCGCGGCAGATAACATGTAAAATAAACCTGTCAATCTGTTTTGAAATCAAAAGGTCAGGGGGAAACGATGATGAATCTGTCACCGGAAAAAATGAGAAAAATCGTGGAGGAATCCGTTCTTTCCGTTCAGCCTGCGGATGTAAAAAAATACCATGGCAAAAGTATTCCTGTGGGGCCGCAGAAACTGTCATCCATGAAAGAAAAACAAATTGTCAACGCCACTGGCGGCTTTGCGGCCGGCTGTGACCGGGAAGAGATCGCTGTTTTTTGCGACGGCACACTGACCTCCAACGGGAAAAAGGGACTGCTGTTCAGTTTGAAGGGGTTTTATTCTGCAGAACTGAATATGTTCCGGAAAAAATCCCCGCTGAAGCTGCCGGTCTGCTATGAGGAGCTGGAGCGTGTGGATGAAAAAAAGGATGAGATTTATTTTTATTTTAAGGGCGGGCAGGTTGCCAACGGTTATGGCAGCGTCTACTCCGGATTTATCGTGGAGGCACTCAGCCGGATCCTCCGGGGGATCGCTGCAGCGGGCGCGGAAGCGGCAGAGCAGGAGCCTGCGGCAGCGCCGGAGCAAAAACCGGAGCCGGAAGCAGATTCCGCGGCGCAGCGGGATCAGATACCGGAGGCTGCGTCTCAGATGGAGGATTTGTTTGGCTGTCTCTGGGTGGAAGAACGTTCTATGGGAAAGAAATACCGTCTGGGGGGATATTCGGTATATTTCCTGGATTTTGCGGAGAACCGCCGCTACAAGGTGAGCAGCGACGGGATACCCGAGGAACTGTTCCGTGAGGGGAAAGTCTATTTTGCCCGCGCCCGGCGGAAGGGTTCCAATGGTTTCCCTGTCGTTGCGGAGGTGCTGCCCCGGAGGCAGCTGTACCTGAACATGCTCCCGGAGGAATTTACAGATGCCCATTATGTGTTTGCGGACTGCGAAGCGGAAGGGCGCAGATACAGGATTCACAGAGAGTTCTTCCGACGGTCAGAAGGCAGCCTGAAGCTGCTCGGAACGTGTGACGGTTCCGCAGAGTCCCGGCAGGTGGTTCTGGAGGCCTCCAATTACGCCGGGCATGATACGGCGCATCTGGAGCCCGGGGTGAAATTCCTCTGAGTAAAGATTGCATTTCTCCTCTTTACTTTAAAAATTCACTGTGTTAAAATTTTACATGGGTAAAGAACCGGCGGCGCCCGCAGAACAGACCGGGCGCGGTTGGCCGGAGGGTATAGAAGGGAGGATTCCGCATATCGGTTTTCCTCCATGGACGGAGAAAGGAGAACTTTATGAATCAGAAAATCAGGACAGAGGCAGTGGATCATCTTTTTGACGCGATTCTTTCGCTGAAAAACAAGGAGGAGTGCTATATCTTTTTTGAGGATGTCTGCACCATCAATGAGCTGCTGTCCCTTTCACAGCGCTACGAGGTGGCGCGGATGCTGCGGGAGCACCGCACGTATCTGGATATTGCGGAAAAAACAGGAGCGTCCACGGCGACGATCAGCCGCGTGAACCGCTCCCTGAATTACGGAAATGATGGTTATGATATGGTGTTTGCCCGCCTGAATCAGGGGGCGGACGGCCAGCCGGGGGAAACAGGAAATCAGGAATAAGCAGGCGGAAGCCTGTTTTTTCTTTTTGGGGAATCCGGTTTCCAAAAAAGGAAAGGCGCCCTGTGGGAAACGCACCCCGGCAGTTTTTTTCCAGGATTACACAAGAAACAGCTCCAGCACGTAGACCACCACGCAGGAAAGCACGGCCACCTGGAAGAGGCTGCGCCCGAACCAGGCCAGGAGGATGCCGACGATCAGGGCCGCCAGACCGGCCAGCGGGCTGCTGGTGGCGTCAATAATGGCCGGGAAGGTCATGACGGCCAGGGTCACGTAGGGGACGTAATATAAAAAGGAGCGGATGGTCCTGTTTTTGATTTCTTTTCGGATCAGGGTCAGGGGAAGCACACGGATCAGGTACGTCACCCCGAACATAACCAGGATATAAAGGTAAACATTATGCTGCATGATGTCCCTCCTCTTCTCTCACCGGAAACAGGATGGCGGCAATACCCGCGATCACGACGGTCAGGATGATGGTGCGGATCCCCGGGGAGATGGACGCGGTCAGCGCCAGTTTGGAGAACAGGTAGCTGGCCGCCATGGAGATGACGATCAGCACTGCCAGGATCCGGCTTTTTCTGGCCGGGGGGATGATGATGGCCAGGAACATGCCGTAGAGACCGACACTCAATGCGCTGACCACGCTGGCGGGCAGCACATTTCCCATCACCACGCCTAAAAAAGTCCCCAGCGCCCAGCCGGGAACCGCCAGCAGCATCATGCCGTAGTTGTAAAACGGATTTAAAAGCCCAGGCGCGGAGACTGCCACGCCGAAAATCTCATCTGTGACTGCGTAACCCACAAAAAAACGGTGGCGTAGTTTGGAGGTGGGCGAAAACTTCTGGCTTAAGGAGCAGGACATCAGAAGATAGCGCAGGTTGGCGACCAGCTCCATGATGGCCATTTCCAGATAGGTGCCGCCTGCGGCGATCACTGTAAAGCCGGCGTACTGCCCGGCGGAGGCGTTGCAGGCCAGGCTGGTCAGTGTCGCCTGCCAGGCGGTCATCCCCGCGTTGCGAGCCGTGATGCCCAGTGTAAAAGAGACTGCCAGATATCCCAGGGCGATCGGCAGCCCGTTCTTGATTCCTTTTATAAAATAAATTCTGTTCTGGTTCATTTGTAAAAATCTCCGAATCATTGAAATGTTTTATGAGAGCCGGGAAAAGGCCGGGCTTTGGCCTGTTTTCCCGAAAAAACAGTGTAGCACGGCTGGCAGTGCAGGTCAAATATCTTTTTTATGTTTTCTGCCGTTGATTTCCGGCAGAAGAATGCGTATAATGACAGGGAGTGTGCCGGTCACTGTTCAGACCGGCATCCAATATCTTCCGCATTGCATTCCTTTGGTATACAATAGATGCGGCGCGGGATACGGAGGAGACGCGGCATGCATGTTCTGACCATCCATTTTTTTCAGTTTTATATACAGACCCTGATGATTTCTGTTGTGATCGGCTACCTTGCGGATCTGATCGTCGGGGATCCGCATGGGATGTGGCACCCCATCCGCCTGATCGGGAATATCATTTCCGGTCTGGAGCGGGTGATCCGGAAGGCGATGCCGAAGACAGACCGGTGGGCTTTTGCGGGAGGGATTCTTTTAGTGATCTTGGTGCTGTTGTGCTCCGCGGGGATTCCGCTGGCGGTTCTTCTGGCGGCCTATGCTGTCCGTCCCTGGCTCTGTTTTGTGCTGCAGTGCTATATGTGTTACGCCATTTTTGCCACAAAGTCTTTGAAGACGGAGAGCATGAAGGTGGCTGACGCCCTGGAAAAAGGAGGCGTCGAAGAGGGCAGGCGGGCGGTCTCCATGATCGTCGGCCGGGATACGGAGCGCCTGGATGAGACCGGAGTCGTGAAGGCGGCGGTGGAGACGGTGGCGGAAAATACTTCCGACGGGATCATCGCGCCCATGATCTTTCTGGTGATCGGCGGCCCGGTGCTGGGATTTTTCTATAAGGGCGCCAATACCATGGATTCCATGGTGGGATATAAAAATGAGAAATATCTCTATTTCGGCAGGGCGGCGGCCCGCTTTGATGATTTCGTCAATTATCTGCCGTCAAGAATTTCCGCGCTGTTTATGATCCTGGCCAGCTGTCTGCTGAGGCGGGAGACGGTGCGGGGAGTTCCGGTGATGGATGGAAAGCGGGCGGCAGGGATCTGGAAGCGTGACCGCAGGAACCACGCCAGCCCCAATTCTGCCCAGACGGAGTCTGTGATGGCGGGAGCCCTGGGGATACAGTTGGCGGGGGACGCCTGGTATTTCGGCAAAAAGCATGAGAAGCCCACCATCGGGGACGCGCTCCGTCCGGTGGAGCGGGAGGATATCGCCCGGTCGAACCGTTTGCTTTATGCATCCAGCGCTGCGGGACTGGTTCTCTGCCTGCTGGTGCGGTTTCTGGTTGTACTTTTCCTGATTTTTGTGTTATGATACAAGATATGTTTTTGAAAAGTGAGGCAGATTTTTATGTATCAACACGGTGGAGACATCTACACGAACAGGAATATGATCGATTTTTCGGCGAATATCAATTTCCTTGGTATGCCGGAATCGGTAAGAAAAGCGGCAGAGGAAGCGGTCAGTGAATCCATTCACTATCCGGATGTACGGTGTACGGAACTGAGAAAAGCGATCGGCGCGATGGATCAGGTAAACCCGGAGCATGTTTTCTGCGGCAACGGCGCGGCAGATGTGATTTTTTCCCTTGTACTGGCGATCAAACCGAAAAAGGCGCTTTTGCCGGTTCCGTCCTTTTATGAGTACCAGCAGGCGTTAAACAGCGTCCTTTGCCGGACGGATCTCTATCAGATGCAGGAGAAAGACGGATTCCGGATGGGGGAGGATATCCTGAACCGGATTACACCGGATGTTGACATTTTGTTTCTGTGCAACCCGGGCAACCCCACGGGGATCCTGATTGAGCGGGAACTGCTGGAAAAGATATTACATAAGTGCGAGCGCACGGATACCCTGATGGTGGTGGATGAATGTTTTATGGATCTGGTAGACGAGCCGGAGAACTATTCCATGATGTCCTGGGTGGAGCGCAGCGACCAGATTTTTATCCTGAAAGCGTTTACGAAACTGTATGCCATGCCGGGGCTGCGGCTGGGCTACGGGATCTGCTGCAACGGCGGCCTGCTGGATCAGATGGAGCGGGTTTCCCAGCCCTGGCGGGTATCTGTCCCGGCACAGGCGGCAGGGATCGCGGCGGCGGCGGAGACCGAATTTGTGAAAAAGAGCCGTGAGGAGATCGGACGTCTGCGGGAGACGATGAAGGCACGGATCCGTGAGATGGGTTATATGGTGCTGGATTCTGCGGCGAACTATGTGTTTTTTGAGGGGGAATACCATCTGGGGAATCTGATGCGGGAGCGGGGGATCCTGATCCGGGACTGCAGCAATTACCAGGGACTCCACATGGGATTTTACCGGGCGGCTGTCCGCAGCGCGGCGGACGACGCAAAATTGCTGGCGGCCCTGGAGGAGATCCATCTGGGCTGACCGTAAGAAACGACAGAAAGTGAGAAGGTGTTATGGCAAAAGCGATTATGATACAGGGAACCATGTCCAATGCGGGAAAAAGCCTGCTGGCAGCGGGGCTTTGCCGGATCTTCCGGCAGGATGGCTACCGCGTGGCTCCCTTTAAGTCCCAGAATATGGCGCTGAATTCCTTCATTACAAAAGAAGGGCTGGAGATGGGCAGGGCGCAGGCGATGCAGGCGGAGGCCGCGGGCGTGGAGCCTTCCGTCCTGATGAACCCGATTCTGTTAAAACCCACCAATGATACCGGATCCCAGGTGATCGTGGGGGGCGAGGTGTTGGGAAATATGAGCGCCAGGGATTATTTCCGTTATAAAAAGCAGCTGATTCCCGATATTATGAAAGCGTATGAAAAGCTGGCGAAAGAGAATGATATCATCGTCATCGAGGGCGCCGGATCTCCGGCGGAGATCAATCTCAAGGAGGACGATATCGTCAACATGGGAATGGCGAAGATGGCGCAGGCGCCGGTGCTGCTGGCCGGGGATATCGACCGGGGCGGCGTGTTCGCCCAGCTGATCGGGACGGTGATGCTTTTGGAGAAAGAAGAGCAGGATCTGGTCAAAGGGCTGGTGATCAACAAGTTCCGGGGGGATAAGACCATCCTGGATCCGGGCATCGCGATGCTGGAACAGCAAAGCCGAAAGCCGGTGGTGGGTGTGGTGCCCTATATGGATATTGATGTGGAGGATGAGGACAGCCTGTCGGAGCGTCTGGAAGGGACGCGGGAGGTGAAGAGCATCGACATTGCGGTGATCCGTCTGCCCAGGCTTTCCAATTTTACCGATTTTAATATTTTTGAAAGTATACCGGGGGTTTCCCTGCGCTATATCCGGCGTGTTGCCGAGCTGGGGAATCCGGATCTGATCATCCTTCCGGGAACCAAGAATACGATGGAGGATCTGCTCTGGATGCGCAGCTGCGGGATGGAGGCGGCGGTAAAAAAGGCTGCTGAAAGGGGCTGCGCCGTCTTTGGCGTCTGCGGAGGCTACCAGATGCTGGGAATGACCCTTGCGGATCCGCTGGGAGTGGAGACCGGAGGGGAGATCCGCGGTATGGAACTGCTGCCGATGGACACTGTGTTTGCGGGGGAAAAGACGCGGACACGGGTGAACGGGACGATCCAGAATACAGGCGGGATTTTTGCAGGTCTGTCCGGCGCGGAATTAGAGGGCTACGAGATCCACATGGGGCAGAGCAGCTTCCGCAGGGATGCCGCGGGTTTTGCCGGATGTGAAGTGCTTCCCCTGACCCGGATCTGTGACTGTGTGACCGGGGTGCAGAAACAGGAGGGAGCCTGCTGCGGAAATGTCTATGGCTCTTATGTGCATGGGATTTTTGACCGGGAGGACGTGGCGAACCGGGTGGTGCAGGCGCTGGCTGCGAAAAAGGGACTGGAGCTGTCGGAGGCGGCGGTAGATTACGCGGTTTACAAGGAGCAGCAGTATGATAAGCTGGCGGAGATTTTGCGGCAGCATCTGGATATGGAACAGATTTACCAGATTTTAGAGGCGGGCGTCTGAGCCTGCAGACGGGAACAAAAAGGACAGGAAGCGGGCGCTGCCGGAAGATGCGGCGCCGATGCCACAGGGGCGTTGCGGCCCGGAAAGGACAGATCGTGAAAGTAGAGTTTGAACAGGTACTGCCGGGGGAGATTGAAAAAAGAAGCTTTGAGATCATTTCCGAGGAGTTAAAGCGGCGGGGGATTTCCATAGAGGAGCCGCTGGCGCCGGTGGTCAAGCGTGTGATCCACACAACGGCTGATTTTGATTACGCGGAAACCATGACGTTTTCGGACGGAGCCCTGGAGGCGGCCAGGCAGGCGATCCGGGAGGGCGCCTGCATTGTGACGGATACCCGTATGGCCATGTCCGGCATCAACAAACGTGTGCTGGCGCAGTTTGGCGGGGAAGTGTACAATTTTATGGCGGATCCGGATGTGGCGGAGATGGCGAAGAAAAACGGGACCACCCGGGCGGTGGCCTGTATGGACCGGGCGGCGCAGCTGCAGCAGCCGCTGATTTTCGCTATAGGCAATGCGCCCACAGCCCTGATCCGGCTGTACGAGCTGATCCGTGAGGGAAAGATCCAGCCGAAGCTGATCATCGGCGTACCGGTGGGATTTGTCAATGTGGAGTTTGCCAAAGAGCTGATCATGGAGACGGATGTACCGTACATTGTCGCCAGGGGAAGGAAAGGCGGCAGCAATGTGGCGGCGGCCATCTGCAACGCGGTTCTTTACCAGCTGAGGGACGAGGCTGCCGGGAAGTAAGCGGCGGGAGAGCATGTATGTCAGGATACAGAAGAAAAAAACACAGAAAAACCGGACAGATCCTGTGGAGTATGAAGCATGTTCTGCTGGGTCTGCTGTTTCTGTTCGTGATCCTGCTGGCCATTATTGGCGTAACCAGACGCAGCCGGACAGCGGCGGCACAGCAGACTGTCAGCCAGGCTGAGGATGGCCGGCCGGAGATGGCCGTCCAGCTGCTGACGGCCAACGAGTATTCGCGCCCGGGGATCGCCCTGGAGCAGATTGACGGGATCGTGATTCACTATACGGCCAATCCGGGGACGTCGGCGCAGGCGAACCGCGACTATTTTGAGGGGCTGAAGGATTCCCATGCCACGAAGGCCAGCGCCCATTTTATTGTGGGGCTGGACGGGGAGATCATACAGTGCATCCCTACGGCAGAGATCGCCTATGCGTCCAATGAGCGCAACCGGGATACGCTCTCCATCGAGTGCTGCTATGAGAATGGGGACGGCTCTTTTAACCAGGCCACCTATGATTCGGTAATCCGACTGACTGCCTGGCTCTGCGCCCGGGAAGGGCTGACCGCGGAGGATGTGATCCGCCATTATGATGTGACGGGGAAACTGTGTCCGCTTTACTATGTGGAGCATCCGGATGCCTGGGAGCAATTCCGGGAGGATGTGGCGGAATGTATGGACGGCGGTCGCTGAGATTTAACGAGGATCATATTTCAGCATTTGAAAATATGAAAAATAGCAAACCGATTTTGTGAAAAAATTATTTTTTCTTTACAAATCAAAAAAATCATTGTATAGTAATCACCAGAAAGCCAACGGAGGCTATCCCAAAGAGGAATAGTCTCCGTTTTTTTCATTTTCCGGGCATTTTGCCCGGAAAACAGGGAATCCCTAAAAAAGAGAGGAAGATGATGATGAAGACTGTTCATAGGAATGAAGCTGCAGCCAGCCCCCAGGGACTTTATGATCCTAAG
>CALWGM010000023.1 GCA_944380065.1 uncultured Lachnospiraceae bacterium | reverse complement strand
ATGGCTTACTTAAAACATTTCCACTACCTGAACCAAGAATTAAGGTGAGTTTGTTTTACAGATAGTGTATGGAATATAAGGTGAAAAGCCGTATGCGTTAATAGCGCACGTACGGTTTTGTATAGGGATATGGGGAGTAATCCCCATATCTACTAAAGTAGTGAATGCGGGCCGGAGCGCGGCATGAGTTTAGATTTGTGCAGGGAAACAGGAGTGTATGTATGCAGCTGACAGAGGAAATGCGTGAAATCATGGAAGAGGAGGACGCCAGGAAGGCCGAGTATCAGGCGCTGGCGGCAAAAATCATGACCTTTGCCCGGGATCAGATCATGGTCTCCATGCGTTTTCTGGATCGGGCTCTGTTCCGTATGCCCATGATCCCCACGGATACGGTGGAGACTTACGGGGTCAACGGGCGGGTGATTTATTTCCAGGCAGAGCATGTGCTGCGCTCGTTCCGACAGGAGCCCAACCGCTGTACCCGGGCGTTTCTTCATATGATCCTGCACTGTATTTTCAGTCATCCGTTCCAGTATGAAAAGATGGAGCGGGAATACTGGGATTTTGCCTGCGACGTGGCGGTGGAGCAGTCGATCCTGGATCTGCGTCTGGCCGATACCCGTCTGGATGCGGATACGAAGCGGGAAAAGCTCCTGAAACAGTTTGCGGAGGAGGTTCCCGCCCTGACGGCAGAGCGGGTTTACCGGTTCCTGAAGGATCACCCGGAGCGGGCCGGGGAATGGCTCGCATCGGCCGGGCTTTTTGTGCAGGACGACCACATTCACTGGATTCCCCCTAAGGAGGTTGACGCGGCAGACCGGACAGGCGACACCATCACCATGGATACGCGCACGGCCATGATGGGCTGCCATGAGGCGGATACCGGGGAAGAGGGCGAAGACCAGGTGGAAGACCTGGAGGAGGCGCTGGTAGGGCAGAGCCAGGACGACTGGGCGGACGTGAGCCAGCACGCGAAACTGGATCTGGAAACCTTCTCACGGGAGCAGGGGTTCGGCGCGGGGAGCCTTTTGCGGAATCTGAAGGAAGCTCTGCGGGAGAAATATGACTACGGGGCGTTCCTGAAGCGGTTTGCGGTTCTGGGTGAGGAGATGCATATCAATGACGAGGAGTTCGACTATGTGTATTATACCTACGGGCTGCAGCTGTACGGGAATCTGCCGCTGGTGGAGCCGCTGGAATACCGGGAGAATAAAAGGATCCGGGAGTTTGTGATCGCCATTGACACCTCCGGTTCCTGCCAGGGAGCCACGGTGGAAAAGTTTCTGCGGAAGACCTATGACATCCTGAAAAACACGGAGAGCTATTTCCGGCGGGTAAATATCCACATCATCCAGTGTGATTCAAAGATCCAGCGGGATGTGAAGGTCACCTCGGACGAGGAGTTTGACGCCTATATGCAGGATGTGGAGCTGTCCGGTTTTGGCGGGACCGATTTCCGGCCTGTCTTTGCATATGTGGATGAGATGATTGCCCGGCATGAATTCCAGGATCTTAGGGGGCTGATCTATTTTACCGACGGGCAGGGGACATTCCCTGAGCGGATGCCGGATTATGAGACGGCGTTTGTGTTTATAGAAGAAGGATATACCATTCCGGAGGTGCCTTCCTGGGCGATCCGGCTGGTACTGGGGGAGGACGAGATCTGAGATTACGTTCGTACCCGCAGATATACAGGAAAACAAAAGGGAGGACGATATGAATATACAGGAGGCAAAGGAACAGATTGAGCGGGCGGTAAAGATTTACCTGATGAAGGATTCCCATGGGAATTACCGGATTCCCATTGAGCGTCAGCGCCCGGTGTTTCTGCTGGGAGCGCCGGGGATCGGCAAGACGGCCATCATGGAACAGATTTCCCAGGAGCTGGACATTGCGCTGGTTTCCTATTCCATGACGCACCACACGCGTCAGAGCGCGCTGGGGCTGCCGTTTATCCGCCACAGGGAATATCAGGGCGCGGAGTTCGATGTGTCCGAGTATACCATGAGCGAGATCATCGCATCGGTCTATGAGATGATGGAAAAGTCCGGGAAGAAGGAGGGCATCCTGTTTCTGGATGAGATCAACTGTGTATCGGAGACACTGGCCCCGTCCATGCTGCAGTTTCTGCAGTACAAGACTTTTGGCAAACACCGGATCCCGGACGGCTGGGTGGTGGCCACGGCGGGCAATCCGCCCCAGTTCAACCGCTCAGTGCGGGAGTTTGATGTGGTGACCATGGACCGTCTGAAGGTGCTGGAGGTGGAGGCGGATTATGATACCTGGCGCAGATATGCGGTCAACCGGGGACTCCACGGCTCGATCATCACCTATTTGGATATCAAGAAGAGTGATTTTTACCAGATCGAGAATACGGTGGACGGCAAGTCCTATGTGACGGCCCGGGGCTGGGAGGATCTGTCGGAAACGATGTATTTATATGAAGAAAACGGCTTCCCGGTGGATGAGACGCTGATCGGGCAGTATATCCGCAGCAGGCGGATCGCCCGGGAGTTTGCGGCTTACTACGACCTGTACCAGAAATATAAACAGGATTACCGGGTGCAGAAGATCCTGTCCGGAGAGGACGACGGCGAAGTGCGCAGCCGTGCGAAGAAGGCCGGGTTTGATGAGCGGATTTCCCTGATCGGACTGCTTCTGGACGCGATCCAGGGGGAGATCCGGGAAAATGTGGAGCGGGAGGACATGCTGCGCAAGCTGCTCCTGACCCTGAAAAATCTGAAGATCCGTCTGGGCGAAGTGGCGCAGTGGGATGAGCAGACGGTTTTAAATATTCTGCGGTCAGACTGGGAATCCCTGCAGCAGATGCTGAGCCGGGAGGATGAGGCGAACGCCATCCGTCCGGCGGAACGCAGGGAGTACCAGCAGGTGATCGACATCCTGCAGGCAGACGCGAAGGAGATCCGCCTGGCGGGGGTATACCGGCCCCAGGACGCCTTTGCTCTGATCAAAGAGCGATTTGACCGGGAAGTAGGGGAGATGAAATCTCACCGGGAGCAGATTGGCGGAAAGCTCAGCAACCTGTTCCGCTTTGTGGAAAAGGTATTTGGCGCCGGGAATGAGATGCTGGTGCTGGTGACAGACCTGACGGTGAATACCAACAGCGCGAAGTTTATCGGCCGCTGCGGCTGCAGGGAATATGAGAAATATAATAAGAAGTTCCAGATTTATGAGAGACAGCAGGAGATAGCCGATGCAGTGGAAAAGTTACAGATATAGGCATACAGCGGGCGGGATTGCGATCACGCAGTATGTGCCGGAGACGGAGGAGACGTCTGTGCAGATCCCCGCTGTGCTGGAGGGCAGTCCGGTAACGGAGATCGGGGAGGAAGCCTTTGCGGAAAACGGCGCCTTCCTGGAGCGGGTGGAGATCCCTTCCTCTGTAAAAAGGATCGGGGACGGCGCGTTTAAGATGTGTATGAGCCTGACGGAGCTGATCCTGCACAGCGGCCTGGAAACCGTGGGGGCGGAGGCTCTTTACCTGACGCCGGTGGAAGAACTGTATCTGCCGGACACGGTGTCGGCGCTGGGACAGCCCTGGGAGCTGGGCGGGATCCGTTTCCGGATTGACGCCGGGAATCCGTATTTTTCCACAGATGGTTACGGCCTGTACCGGAAACCGCCGGGAACCGATGGAACGGAAAAGGAACTGTTAGTGGTATATCAGCCGCAGGAGCGGACAGAATATGTGGTGGAGGCCGGAACCACAGTGATTGGGGAAAATGCGGTGGCCGGGAATCCGTCTCTGCAGGAGGTACGGCTGCCCGACAGTGTCCATACCATCTGCGCGGCGGCTTTTGAGGGCTGCCAGCAGCTGAGGGAGATCGTCCTGCCGGCGGGGCTGCGCCGGATCGGGGCCAATGCGTTCAGCCACTGTATCAGCCTGCGTTCCCTGCAGCTGCCGCCATCGCTGGAGGAACTGGGAGAATACGCGGTATCGGATACCTTTGGCTGGAGCGAGTCGCTGAACGGGCTGGAGCAGATCACCGTGGCGGAGGGAAATCCGGTGTTTGAGGCGGACGCAGGCTGCCTGTACCAGAAGCTGTTTCCCGGCAGGGCGGTGGTGAAATATTTTGGACACGGGCGGGAGTATCAGATCCGGGAGGATGTGACACAGATCCTGCCGGGCGCCTTCCGCCGGGCGGATGTTCGGAAGCTGTCTGTCCCGAAGTCCGTGCGGGAAGCGGGGAAGGACGCTTTCCGGGAGTGCAGGTATCTGGAGGAAATTTTCCTGGAGGAATCCGGGACGCGCCTGTATGTGCCGGGACAGCCGGTGTACCGCAAAGATGAGGTGACCGCCCTGTTTTATTCTCCGGAGCTGGAGGCGAGACGGCAGGAAGTCAGCCAGGAAGAGATCGTCCTGCCGGAAAAGTGGCAGGTGTTTGCCCGGGCGCCCATTTCCGGCGCGCGCCGGAAACGGCAGGAAGACCCCTACAGGATGTATGTATTTGATTACCGGGGATATGACGGGCTGTTCCATACTTACCTGAACCTGCCGGATCAGTATGGAATGGCGCTCTGCCGCCTGAAATATCCGGTGCTTTTAGATGCAGAAGTCCGTCAGGGATATGAGGATTTTCTCAAGGGACATCTGGCGGAAATCCTGGACAGTATTGCCGGGAGCCATGACCTGGCGCATCTGGCAGACCTGGCACAGCTGGGATTTTTTACGGCAGAGAATATCGAGGAAGCGCTGGAACATTTTTATCATCCCGGATGTGCGCAGGAAATGAGTTACCTGCTGAATTTCAAGCAGGAGTATCTGGGGACAGAGGAGTTTGATTTCAGCTTATAAGAAAAAGACTGGTATGGGCAGAGATGCTGCCGGAATGGGTAACCGGCGCAGTGTCCGGAAAGGAGAAGAAGGATTATGTTATTTGTAGAATATCCGAAATGCAGTACCTGTAAGAAAGCGAAACAGTGGCTGGACGACCATGGTCTGGCTTATGAAGACCGGCATATTGTGGAGGACAACCCCACAGCGGAGGAGTTAAAGCAGTGGCACGCCATGAGCGGCATGCCGCTGAAGAAGTTTTTTAACACCAGCGGTATGCTGTACCGGGAGCTGAACCTGAAGGAGCGTCTGCCCCGGATGACGGAGGAGGAGCAGTTTGAACTGCTGGCATCGGACGGGATGTTAGTGAAACGTCCGGTGCTTGTAAAAGACGGGACAGTCCTGACCGGATTCCGGGAGAAGGAATGGGAAGCGGCGCTTCTGGACTGAGCCGGGGATCGGCAAATTGGATAAAAAAGAAAAAATAGCTTGCAAGAACAGCGGTTTTGCGCTATGGTATACGGAGAAATTGCAAGATTGGAACAGGAGAACCTTCAAATAGGTTCTTTTGTTGCTGTCTGCCCCCGGCGGAAGATGGTTGCTGGAAGTAGGATAAAGCAGGTTTCTGCTGTTCGGACAGGGAAATTTGGATACAGATAAAATGAAGGAAACTTTCAGGGAAAATTCATATGGATTTATTTGACTATATGCGGGAAAAGAATCAGGAAAAGGAGTCGCCCCTGGCCTCCCGGCTGCGTCCCACAACGCTGGACGAGGTGGTGGGACAGCAGCATATCATCGGGAAGGACAAGCTGCTTTACCGGGCGATCCGGGCGGACAAGCTGCAGTCGGTTATCTTCTACGGCCCTCCCGGGACGGGGAAGACGACGCTGGCCAGGGTGATCGCCCACACCACCAGCGCGGAATTCATGCAGATCAACGCCACCTCCGCAGGGAAAAAGGATATGGAGGCTGTGGTGGAAAAGGCGAAGCAGCTGCAGGGCATGTATCAGAAGCGGACGATTCTTTTTATTGATGAGATCCACCGTTTTAATAAGGGGCAGCAGGATTACCTGCTTCCGTTTGTGGAGGACGGTACGGTTACTCTGATCGGCGCTACCACAGAGAATCCCTATTTTGAGGTGAACGGCGCGCTGATTTCCCGTTCCATCATCTTTGAACTGAAACCGCTGGAGGCGAAGGATATCAGGACGCTTTTGCTGCGGGCTGTGACGGATAAAGAAAAGGGAATGGGAGCTTATCACGCGGTGATCGATGCGGACGCGCTGGATTTTCTGGCGGATGTGGCCAACGGAGATGCCAGGAGCGCATTAAACGCCATTGAGCTGGGTATCCTCACCACAGAGAAAAGCGGGGATGGGAAGATCCATATTACGATGGACGTGGCGTCAGAATGTATCCAGAAACGGGTGGTGCGCTATGACAAAAGCGGCGACAGCCACTATGATAACATTTCTGCTTTTATCAAAAGCATGCGCGGTTCGGATCCCAATGCGGCGGTCTATTATCTGGCGAAGATGCTTTATGCGGGGGAGGATGTGGCTTTTATCGCCCGGCGGATCATGATCTGCGCCTCGGAGGATGTGGGGAACGCGGATCCCATGGCTCTGACGGTGGCAGTCAGCGCGGCCCAGGCGGTGGAGCGCCTCGGTATGCCGGAGGCCAGGATCGTGCTTTCCCAGGCCGCCACTTATGTGGCCAGCGCCCCCAAGAGCAATGCGGCTTACCTGGCGGTAGACCGGGCGATGGAGGTGGTGCGCCAGTCCAGGACAGCGCCGGTTCCGCCTTATTTGTGTGACAGCCACTACAAGGGCGCCGGGAAGTTAGGGCGGGGCATCGGTTATCTCTACGCCCACGATTTCCCCAACCACTATGTGGAGCAGCAGTATCTGCCGGACGCTTATAAAGATATGAGATTTTATGAGCCCACAGAGAACGGATATGAGAAAACCATCCGTGAATATTTTGAGAAAATAGGTAAAAAGATCTGACGCCGCAGCAGGAGAAAACAGGGCTTCGGCGCAGATTGAAGATATACCCTGTATACATTGCAGGGAAAATGAAGAAAACAGCAGGAGGATGAGAAAATGAAACCATACAGTCAGATGAGCAGGGAAGAGTTATTGCAGGAAAAAGAGGCTTTAGAGCAGCAGTATAAAGAGATCTGCGCGAAGGGCTTAAAGCTGGATATGTCCAGGGGAAAACCGTCCAAAGCACAGCTGGATCTGTCCCAGCCGATGATGGACGTACTTCACGCGGATACGGTTTTGGAGAGCCGCATGGGCACGGACCTGCGCAACTATGGCGTGCTGGACGGGATCGATGAGGCGAAAGAGCTGATCGCCGGCATGATCGATACCAAACCGGAGAATGTGATCGTTTACGGGAATGCCAGCCTGAACATTATGTATGATACGGTCAGCCGTTCCATGGTGCACGGCGTGCTGGGACATACGCCCTGGATGAAGCAGGGGCAGATCAGGTTCCTCTGCCCGGTACCCGGCTATGACCGCCATTTTTCCATCTGTGAATTTTTCGGCATTGAGATGGTCAATGTGCCGCTCTATGAGGACGGCCCGGATATGGACATGGTGGAGAAGCTGGTCAGCGAAGATCCCTCCATCAAGGGAATCTGGTGTGTGCCGAAATATTCCAACCCCACCGGAACATCCTACTCCGATGAGACGGTGCGGCGTTTCGCCCATCTGAAACCGGCGGCAGAGGATTTCCGGATTTATTGGGACAATGCCTACTGTGTACATCATCTTTATGAGGACAGGCAGGATAAGATCCTGGATATTATCTCGGAATGTGAGAAGGCAGGAAACCCGGATATGGTGTATGAGTTCTGTTCCACATCCAAGGTGACCTTCTCCGGTTCCGGCATTTCCGGTCTGGCTACCAGCCCGGCCAACAAGGCGGACATCATCAAACAGCTGACGGTACAGACCATCGGTTTTGACAAGATCAACCAGCTGCGTCATGTGAAGTTCCTGAAAGACCAGGAAGGCATTGCTGCGCATATGGCGAAGCATGCGGCTCTGATCCGTCCGAAATTTGAACTGTTGGAGAACCGGTTTGAAAAAGAACTGGGCGGCCTGGGCGTAGGAACCTGGACGAACCCCAACGGCGGCTATTTCATTGCTTTCTTTGCTAACGAAGGCTGCGCGAAAAATATTGTGGCGAAGGCAAAAGAGGCAGGCGTGGTGATGACCGGTGCGGGAGCGCCGTTCCCGTATAAGAAGGATCCGCAGGATTCCGTGATCCGGATCGCGCCCACGCTTCCGCCCTTAGAGGAGCTGGACGAGGCCTGCACGGTATTTATTACCTGCGTGAAACTGGCAACAGTGGAGAAGCTTTTAGAGCAGTAAACCGGTACTTCAGAATGCCGCGGCGGATAAAAAGGCTGCGGCATTCTGAAGTTTTTTTTGAGGTTTTTTTAAGACTTTCTGTGGAAAAAGCCTTGCCAAATCAAAAATTATGTTTATAATGAGATACAGGTAACTATGACATTCGGATACATACCAAACGAAATGTAACATGGAAACGTAAGGAGGAAGAATGGCAGGATACAAACACATCAGAAAGAAAGTGACAGTTGCAGCTTTGGCTGTCTGCCTGGCAGCCGCTTCGGCGGGAACCGCGATGGCGACCCCGCTTTCCAGCGCGCAGTCGAAGAAGGCGCAGGCACAGGACAGCCTGGATTCTGTACAGGGGGATATTGAGGATCTCCAGGGACAGCAGGACAGCCTGCAGGCAGAGATTGACAGCCTGGATGCGGATCTTGTGACCACGATTGCCAATATTTCTATTCTGGAAGATGGGATTGCGAAAAAGAAATCTGAGCTGGATCAGGCGAACGCGGATCTGGAAGTTGCAAAAGAGACCGAAGCCGAGCAGTATGCTGCCATGAAGGAACGGATCAGTTACATGTACACCAACGGCGGGGATATTTCCTTTTTCAATGCCCTTCTGGGCGCTGAGAGCTTTGCGGATGTCCTGAACCGGATTCAGATGTTCTCATCGGTGTACAGTTTTGACCGGACGCTTTTGGAGGAGTACCAGGAGACAGAGGCACAGATTGAGAGCCTGGTGACCGAGATCGCCGAAGAGCAGGCCGCCATGCAGGATCAGCAGGCGGATCTGCAGACGCAGAAGGATTCGCTGAACGCCCAGATTGCCGAGGGCAGGGCGCAGATGGCGGATTTCGACGCGAAGCTGGCAGACGCCCAGGCGCTGGCGGCAGAGTACAAGGCTACCATTGACCAGCAGAATCAGGTGATTGCCGACGAGGTTGCCGCCCAGCAGAGGGCAGCAGCGGAGGCGGAGCGGGAACAGGCGCAGAGGCCTGCGTCGCCGTCCCGGGATGAGCAGCCTTCCGCTCCGGCAAAGGAAGACAATGATGATAAGAAGGATGAGGGCAAGAAGCCGTCCGGCGGTTCCGGAAGCTCATCCGATTCCAATGTCAGCACCAGCGGATCAGGACAGGCGGTGGCGGATTATGCCTGCCAGTTTGTGGGAAATCCGTACGTGTGGGGCGGCGAGAGCCTGACCAACGGGGCAGACTGTTCCGGTTTTATCAAGGCGGTATATGCGCATTATGGCGTTTCCCTTCCGCATTCGTCCTATTCCCTGCGCAGCGTGGGACGGGCTGTCTCCGCATCTGAGATGCGGGCGGGCGACATCGTATGCTATGACGGACATGTGGCGATTTACATCGGCGGAGGCCGGATCGTGCATGCCAGCAACAAAAAAGACGGGATCAAGATCAGCCCGAATTACGCATACCGGACAGTAGTTGCAATCAGACGGATCTTTTAATGGATGTTTACGGCGTGACTGCCGCGGAAATGAAAATCCCCGTCCCTTCCGATCGGAAGGGACGGGGATTTTCATTTCCGCCTGACTGTCAGGCTCAGAGCAGGCGGATGCCTTTTTCTGTAAATTCGATCAGCCGCTCTTTGTAGAGATGGCCCACGGCGCGTTTGAACGCGTTTTTGCTCATGTGTGCCTCGCGTTTGATGATCTCCGGGGAAACCTTGTCATTAAAGGGCAGGACGCCGCCGTATTCGGTGATCAGCTGCAGGACGGCCTCGGCGTCGGCGTTCATCTGTACATAGGCCTTTTCCCGGATAGTCAGATCCAGCTTGCCATCCTCCTTAACATGTGTGACCCTGGCCTGGATCACATCGCCGATCTTCATGGAGGATGTGTTCTCGAAGGCAGGGATCATGGCGGAATATCTGTCGTCTACGGCAACAAAGGTGCCGAAGTTATTGCTGAATTCGTAAATACGCCCGGTGACTAGGTCGTCCTTCTGATAAGGCGAATCTGTGGAAAGCAGGTGATAAAGTCCCCTCATGGTGGCGCAGAGGCGTTTGCTCTTGTCAAGGTAGAGGGTGACCAGAATTTCCTCTCCCTCCCGGACCTTGCGCAGCTGTTCCCGGTAGGGGAGAAGCAGGTCTTTCTCCAGCCCCCAGTCCAGGAATGCGCCCACAGCGGTGACCTGGACAACGCGCAGGAGCGCAACCTGCCCGATGGTAAGCCTGGGCTCCCGGATGGTGGCAATGGGACGGTCTTTGGAGTCTTTATACAGGAAGACCTTCAGCCGGTCATGCAGTTTTGTCCCGGCCGGAACCTGGCTGGCGGGAAGCAGGACACGGGTGTCGTCCTCCTGGTGCTCGGCCAGGTAGATGCCGAAATCCACGGTTTTTACTACGGTTAATATCTGTTGTTCTCCTAATTTCATCATGTTTTCCATTTCCCTTCCGGCAGTATCCTCAGCGGCTGAATTCGATGACCGCATACGGGCTGCTCTCCTTATTGTTTAACACAACGGTAATCTTATCTCCCTCGTCTGTAACCACCGGGTACATGGTGTCCCCATATTTCGCGGATCGTTTGTATTCTGCCCGCATCTGCCTGGTACGGAACCCGGCGGGAAGGAATTCCTGGGCGATCAGCACATAGCGCTCATTATTGACATGGTGGTTGGAATCGATGTCCGATTTGCGGACGGCAAAAACGCGCTCCGGCGAAACGCCTTCTTTTGGAACGGAAATCTTCCGTCCGGAAAACTCCATATTGAGAGGCGGTTCGATGGAGTAGGCGTCGCTGACCTCCTTCGGGATCCGGGTCGGTCTGCCGGTATGAATATCGGTGTAGATCCAGTTGGTATTGGCGTAGGCGGCCAGATTTCCCTCTGCGTCCGTCATGGTAAAATTCCGGTAACCGAAAAAGTTTTTCCAGCCATAAGCCCAGGTGCCGATGGACAGCTCCTCGCCCAGGGCCGGATAGCGGTTCACGATAATCTGCCAGGAAGACAGGATCCATACGTGTCCCTCCTGCATCAGCCGGGAAATGCCCAGGCCGATGGAGTCAGAATGAAAAATACTGCAGTCCTGGAAATAAGTGAGGATTGCAGGCAGTGTAATATGAAGCTCGCTGTCCACCTCACTGAAGCGGACGCGCGTCTGAAAACTGTACATGGGGTATCTCCTCCTATTCTTCAAACAGAAGCAGGTCGCCGTCTGCGTCGGCGTATTCTGCCGCGTCACCGGGAATCAGCTTCGCCTTTCCGCCAGTGGCCTCCGTGACCTGGCTGCAGAAGGCGGAAACCTCTTTGGCAGGCACAATGACATCCATCTCGACGATGTCCGTATAACGGGTGTCAAGGACGGAGGTATGGGTTTTGGCGGCCAGATACTGAAGCTTCCCCAGGCCGTTGTAATCGGTGCGGATGGTCAGCTTCTGTCCGCTGCGCTTCTCAATCACCGTACTGGCGGCCAGCCCTTCCCGGGCGGCCTTCTGATAGGCGCGCACCAGCCCGCCGGTGCCCAGCAGCGTACCGCCGAAATAGCGGGTGACCACAACGATGCAGTTATGAATGTCCTCCTTTAACAGGATATCCAGCATGGGCCGGCCGGCGGTCCCGGCCGGCTCCCCATCGTCGCTGCACCGCTGCAGCTCGTGGTTTTTGCCGATGGTATAGGCGTAACAGTTGTGTCTGGCATCCCAGTATTTTTTACGGGTGGAAGCTAAGAAATTCAGGGCTTCCGTTTCGCTGTCCACCGGGCGGACAGAAGCGATAAAGCGGGATTTCTTTTCCTCGATCTCCGCCTGTCCCCCGTTGAAGACGGTTCTATATGACATAAATTGACTCCTGTAGTATGGTTTCTTGCTATTATATCATATTTTTGATATAATAAAATAACTTATTGCGTTTTTTTGGCGCAATGAATGAAAACAGGTGTTGCTGTGAACGGAGTGACCAGTAACAAACAGGAATAAAACAGCCTGAAAAGGAGGAAGACCATGGATTATGGCAGGAAAGGGATCCGGAAAAAGAGAGAACTGATTTCCTCCCGGCGGCTGGCGACCCGGTATTGGATCAAAACGCTGATTTTGCTGATCCTGCTGGTTGTCCTGATTGCCGGGATCGGATATGCGGGGATCCGGGTCTATGGTTATGTGAAGGATACCATGGCCAACGCGCCGGAGATCGATCTTGCTGATGTAACGCCTTCCGGATATATGTCTACAGTATACGATGCGGCCGGAAATGTGTCGGCGCAGCTGGTGGGGACAGGATCCAACCGTGTGTATGCGACATTAGAGGAGATCCCGGAAGATCTCCAGCATGCGTTTGTGGCGATTGAGGACGAGCGTTTTTATCAGCATAATGGTATTGATATCAAGGGAATTATCCGTGCGGGGATGCAGGGGATCACGACAGGTACATTTTCTGAGGGAGCCAGCACGATCACACAGCAGCTTTTGAAAAATAACGTGTTTGACGGCTGGACTTCAGAGACGGAGACGGAGAGGGTCCGGCGGAAGCTGCAGGAACAGTATCTGGCCGTGGAACTGGAAAAAGAAGTTTCCAAGGAATGGATCATGGAAAATTATCTGAACACCATCAACCTGGGGCAGAATACATTGGGGGTGCAGGCGGCTTCCAACCGGTATTTTGGCAAGGATGTGTCAGAACTGAACCTTTCGGAATGTGCTGTTTTAGCTGCGATTACCCAGAACCCGTCCCGGTTCAATCCCATCTCCCATCCGGAGGAGAACGAGGTGCGCCGCCAGAAAGTCCTGGAAAACATGCGCGACCAGGGTTATATCAGTAAAGAGGAGTACGAAGAAGCCCTGACGGACGATGTCTATTCAAGGATCAGTGATACGAATACGGCGTATGAGAGCAGCCCGGCCAATGTGACGTCCTATTTTGTGGATGCGCTGACGGAAGAGGTGATCCAGGATCTGCAGGAGGAGCTTGGCTATTCCGAGGCACAGGCCTACCAGATGCTGTACAGCGGAGGGCTGACGGTTTATTCCACGCAGGATCCGGGGATCCAGAGTATCTGTGATGAAACCGTCAGGGATGATTCCAATTATGAGATTGGCAGCAAGATATCCTTTTCTTATGCACTGTCCGTCCAGCAGCCGGATGGCTCTGTGGAGCATTTCAGCCAGCAGAAGATGCTGTCCTGGCTGAAATCTGAGAAGGGCAGGAATTCACTGAATTACGACAGTGAGGAGGCTGCTGCCGCGGCGATTGCGGAATACAAAGCAGCGGTGCTTCAGGGCGGCGGGACCGTGATCGGCGAAAATGTAACCTATACCATACAGCCGCAGGTTTCGATGACCGTGATAGACCAGAAGACCGGGCAGGTAAAAGCCCTGGTGGGAGGCAGGGGGGAAAAGACCGCCAGCCAGACCCTGAACCGTGCGTCCGGGACCACGATGCAGCCGGGATCTACGTTCAAGATCGTTTCCGCGTATGCGCCTGCACTGGATGAGGGACTGGTCAGCCTGGCCACCGGGATTGTGGACGAACCCATCACCTATGCCTCCGGGAAAGTGGTGAGGAACGCAGACGGCAGGTACCGGGGCCTGACAACCGTCCGGGATGCGATCACGGATTCTGTCAATGTGGTGGCTGTAAAGACCAGCCGGATGGTGACGCTGGAAAAATGTTTCCAGTCCGTGCTGAATTTTGGATTTACCACTTTGGAGAAAGAGAACGATATGGTGGAAGCGCTTCCGCTGGGAGGCATCACGGACGGCGTGACGAATGTGGAGCTGACAGCGGCGTATGCGGCGATTGCCAACGGCGGTCTCTATCAGGAGCCTGTTTATTATACGAAGATTTTAGATCATGACTGCAATGTCCTGTTGGAAAAGACGCCGGAGTCCCATCAGGTGATCAAGTCGACGACGGCTTTCCTGCTTACCTCGGCCATGGAGGACGTGGTGACAGAGGGAACCGGACGGCTGGCGGATTTCTCTGGAATGTCCATTGCCGGCAAGACGGGAACCACCACATCTACCCGGGCGTCCTGGTTCGTTGGCTACACGCCTTATTATACCTGCGCCATCTGGGGCGGATATGATGACAATTCGGAACTGGAGTCTACCAGGTTTACCAGGATTTTGTGGAGAGAGACCATGTCCAGAGTTCATGAAAATCTGGAGGATACCGGTTTTCCCAGACCGGATGGGATTACCCAGTGTACGGTGTGCGCGGCTTCCGGCAAGCTTGCGGTGGAAGGCGTCTGCGACAAGCTGCAGACCGAGTATTTTGCCGGGGATGACGCGCCGACGGAGACCTGTGATATCCATGAAAGCGTGAAGATTTGTACGGTTTCCGGAAAACTGGCAGGGCCAAACTGTCCGGAGGAGCTTTGCCAGCAGAAGACTTTTGTGAAGAATTCCACAGATCCGGCAACGCAGAAACCGACGGAGACCTGTGATGTGCATACCGGCGGCGGGGTTCTGGATGAGATCCTGCAGAATATACAGGGCGGCGCCGGGGGAGGGCAGACTGCCGTCCCGACGGAGCCGGCACAATAGAATATGCGGACTGCCGCATCTGTGATGTTCTGCATCATGGATGCGGCAGCTTTTTGTCATATTGTTCTTATCAGAAAACATAGTTTCGCTTCTTGACATACAAAATTCAGTTTGCTATAATCATATCGCAATAAATGTAACAATTATGTAATAATTTTTAACTAAAATATAACGGAAAGAAATAGTAGGAGATACGGATGAAAGCGAGACGAATGAAACTGACAGCCTGCCTGCTGGCAGGGGCGATTCTTTTTTCCACTGGTGCTGCACCGGCGATGGCAGGCGGGGCAAAAGATGCCGCGGATCTGCCGATGGCAGGATTTTCCCTGGCCCTGGCAGATGTGGATCTGGAAGAGGAGGACAGACTCAGCCAGGATATTAAACAGGAGGCAGAGGAAGCTGCCAGAGAACAGGAGGCGGCCGAACAGGCGCTGGCGGAGTTTTATGCCAGGACAGGCGTTGTACAGACCGATGATTATGTCAATGTCAGAAGCGGAGCCACGGAAGACAGTGAGATCGTGGGGAGAATGGAAAACCATGCGGTAGCCCAGGTGGAAGGTGAGGAAAACGGCTGGTACCGTATCACATCCGGTTCTATTTCCGGATATATCCGGGGAGATTTCCTGACGGTTGGGGACCGGGAACTGATTGATTCTGTGAAACTGCGGATGGCAGAGGTACAGGCGGACACGCTCCGGGTGAGGGCGGAAGCCTCCACGGAAGCAGAGATCCGGACCTTGGCGGCGGACGGAAGCCAGCTGCAGGTTTTAGATGAGAGCATCCCGGGCTGGGTGAAGGTCAGTACAGCGGAAGGCGAGGGGTATGTGTCTGCGGATTATGTTTCTGTAGCGGATACATTCCTGTACGCAAAAGAACCGGAGCAGGTATCCGGAGGAAGCGCTGTTGCAGAGTATGGCCTTCAGTTTGTGGGGAATCCCTATGTTTGGGGCGGTACAAGCCTGACCAACGGGGCGGACTGTTCCGGGTTTGTCATGAGCGTGTACGCTCATTTCGGGGTATCGCTTCCCCATTCTTCCGCAGCGCAGCGCGGCGTGGGCAGGGAGGTCAGCTATTCTGAGGCACAGCCGGGTGATATCATCTGTTACAGCGGCCATGTTGCGATCTATATTGGCGGCGGCCAGATCGTACATGCGGCCAATGAGCGTTCCGGGATCAAGGTTTCGTCTGCAACCTATAACAATATTTTAACGGTGAGAAGAATTTTTAATTAAGCAAGGAAGAAAGCCCGCATGTTGGCCGGTACGGCAGGAGACCGGCAGGTGCGGGCCTTTTTAAAAGCAGAGGTGTTTTCGGACAGCGCAGATCGCGGGGAGGAAAAGGAGAAAAGGATACGGACTATGAGTTGTGCACAAAACATCTGTTCCGGCAGAAAGGGAGACAGAAGAAGTTTTTTTCTTCTTTTTCTGTGGATAATGTGTATAACTTTGTGCAAAACTTCGGAAAAACGGCAATTTTTCATACAATTGCATTGTGGATAACTTTTTTGCGGAAAATTCTTTTTGTGAACAATTCCCTGTTGCATTTTCAGAATTTGTGTACTTTGCTAATCTGCAAATGGAACCTGAAATTGTACTTGACATGGATTTTTCGGAAATCTGAGGCTGTTTTTGGCGCAATATGTGAACAAATTCTAAAATTTATCGGAAATGCATAAAAAAAATCAGATTTCCTCTTTACTTCTTTGGGGGTTTTGTCTTAAAATACTAATGTGTGACTGGAAATATCCCTAAATCTGATTTTGGGGATTGTGGATATTGCATAGTGATTCAATGTTATGTATCATGGGATGGTTTTGAAGGGGGAGCAGCGAATGATTTCAAATCAGATTTTGCAGACGACGATTGACGGATTAAAGAATATCACGAGGGTAGATCTGTGCGTGATCGATACAGAGGGGAAGATCCTGGCGAGCACATTTGCCGAGGCAGACCGTTATGTGGAGCCGGCGGTGGCTTTTGTGGATTCGCCGGCGGACAGCCAGGTGGTTTCCGGATGCCAGTTTTTTAAGGTGTTTGATGAGCATCAGATGGAATATGTACTGCTGGCGTACGGGGACAGCGACGACGTCTATATGGTAGGGAAGATTGCCAGTTTCCAGATCCAGAATCTTCTGATCGCGTACAAGGAGCGTTTTGATAAGGATAATTTTATCAAAAATCTGCTGCTGGATAATCTGCTTTTAGTAGACATTTATAACCGCGCAAAGAAACTGCATATTGAAACAGATGTGCGGAGAGTGGTATATATAGTAGAGACCAACCATGACCGCGATGGGAACGACCTGGACCGTGTGCGCAGCATCTTTGAGGGCAGGAACCAGGATTTTGTGACTGCGGTAGATGAAAAGAATATTATTGTAGTCAAAGAAGTCGGGCAGAATGATGCGCCGGAGGAGCTGTTTAAGACAGCGGAAGTGATTTACGGGCTCTTTAAGGGAGACCGGGATATCCATGTGGCGTATGGCACGGTGGTGAATGAGATCAAGGAAGTGTCGCGTTCTTATAAGGAAGCGCATATGGCTCTGGACGTGGGAAAGATTTTCTTTGAGGATCAGAACGTGATTGCCTACGCGAACCTGGGGATCGGGCGTCTGATCTATCAGCTGCCGATCCCGCTGTGCAAAATGTTCATCCGGGAGATTTTTGACGGGCGTTCACCGGATGAGTTCGATGAGGAGACCCTTACCACGATCAATAAATTCTTTGAGAACAGCCTGAATGTGTCGGAAACATCCAGACAGCTCTATATCCACAGAAATACGCTGGTTTACCGGCTGGATAAGCTGCAGAAGAGCACCGGGCTGGATCTGAGGGTGTTTGAGGACGCGATCACGTTTAAGATTGCGCTGATGGTGGTAAAATACATGAAATATATGGAGACTTTAGACTACTGATCAAGGTGTGTTGGGGACACGAGCTTATACCCGGTGTCCCCATTTCCATGATATGGACGTATCAGGAGAAAAGTCCAGGGATCCTGTGTGGGCGGCAGGACAATATGCCCGGGAAGGAGAAAACAAAGTGATTACGTTAAAAAATGTCAGTAAAACATATGAAGAAGGCGCGCATGCGCTGGTAGATGTCAATATACACATCGATCCGGGAGAGTTTGTGTTTGTTGTGGGCGACAGCGGTTCCGGAAAGTCCACGCTGATCAAGCTGCTGTTAAAGGAGCTGGATCCGACTTCCGGTACCATTATGGTCAATAAAAAGAGCCTGGATAAGATCCGCAGGGGACAGATCCCGTATTACCGCCGGAATATCGGCTGTGTGTTCCAGGATTTCCGCCTTTTAAAGGATAAGAATGTATATGACAATGTTGCTTTTGCCCAGCGGGCGATTTCTGCCTCCAACCGTTCCATTAAGAAAAAGGTTCCCAGGATCCTTTCCCTGGTGGGACTGGCGGCAAAATACCGTTCCAAACCGAACCAGCTTTCCGGAGGCGAGCAGCAGCGGGTGGCGATTGCCAGGGCCCTGGTGAATGAGCCGAAGATCCTGCTGGCGGACGAGCCCACAGGAAACCTGGATCCGGGCAACGCATGGGAGATCATGAAGCTGCTGGAGGAGATCAACCAGCGCGGGACGACAGTCCTGGTGGTCAGCCATAATATGGAGATTGTGACAGAAATGAAAAAACGTGTGATCACACTGCAGCAGGGACATGTGGTGAGTGATGTACAGATGGGCGGTGAAACCAATGAAGATTAGTACGATCGGATATACCATAAAAGAGGGATTTAAAAATGTCTGGACAAATAAGGTGTTTTCCATTGCGTCCATAGCGACTATGGCTGCCTGTATTTTCCTGTTTGGCGTTTTCTATTCGATTCTTGTGAATTTTCAGAATGTGATGCAGGATGTGGAGTCTGAGGTTGCGGTTACGGTGTTTTTTGATGAGGGAACGCCTCAGACCAGGATCGACCAGATCGGGCAGCTGATTGCTTCCCGGGAGGAGGTCGCCAGCTTTAACTATGTTTCTGCGGAGGAAGCATGGGATGAGTATAAGATGATTTATTTTGACGGGGACGAGAGCGCTGCGGAGTCCTTCGGCAGTGATAATCCTCTGGCCAATGACGCCACCTATGAGATTTATATGACAGATATTTCCTATCAGCAGGATCTGGTGGATTACCTGAGCGGTGTGGAAAATGTGCGTGAGGTCCGCCAGTCCGAGGAAGTGGCCAATACGCTTTCGGACGTGAACACGGTGATCGGGATTGTCTCGGCGGCGATCATTATCATTCTGATCTGCGTGGCGGTTTTCCTGATCAGCAACACGGTGCGGACAGGTATCACGGTGAGGAAGGAAGAGATCGGTATTATGAAGATGATCGGCGCGACGGACTTTTTCGTCAGGGCGCCATTCATTGTGGAGGGTATCCTGATCGGTGCTGTAGGGGCCATCATACCGCTGGCGATCCTCTATACCGTATACGGGCGGGTAATCCGCTATGTGATGGAGCGGTTTGAATTCCTCAGCAACATGCTCACCTTTGTGCCGGTGCGGGATGTATTTATGGTTCTGCTTCCGGTGGGGCTGATTCTGGGAATTGGTATCGGTTATATCGGCAGCCGTGTGACTGTACACAAACATATCAACGTATAATTTTTGCGCAGGAAGAAGCCCTTTTACGGCGGCTGTCCGGTTTTTCAGAGGCATACGGAAGGGAAGACCTGCATAGGATGATGACAGAATCAATAACGGCGGAGTGAAGAGTTTTGGATGGCAATGCTTTTCATACCGCCGTTTTTGAAATTGACAGCAGCGGCCTGCTGTCGGAAAAGAAGGTTATGAGGATGAGAAAAAGCAAGTGGAAACAGGAATCGTATGCGACAGAAGAGCGGGATCTTTCCCGAAAATCTCCAGAAAGGCGGAAAGGAACATTCGCGGGAGGATTTTTGGCGGGAATTCTTCTGACAGTTGCAGCAGGGATTGCGGTCTGCATGATCGTTCCCGGAGCCCGAAATGCCATGTCGCCTTACGAAACGGTGCTGGATCAGGATACGGAAAATAAGATTGAGGAGCTGTCCGCTTATATTCAGGGCGCGTATTATGAGGAAGTCGCTACGGAAGAGCTGCAGGAAGGGCTGTACCGGGGGCTGTATGATAATCTGGACGAATATTCCCGGTATTACACGGCAGAAGAATACGAGGAACTGTATGAGAATACGCTGAGCGGTACATACTGCGGTATCGGAGCCCTCCTGCAGCAGGATATGGACACGATGACTGTGACGGCTGCCCATGTTTATGAGGGTTCCCCTGCGCAGGAGGCGGGACTGCAGGACGGGGATATTATTTCCACGGTAGACGGTTATGACGCCTTTTCCATGGAACTGTCGGAGCTGGTCAACTACATCAAGGGGGAAGAAAACACGACGGTGCATGTGACGGTTTACCGGGAAGGGGAACAGCTGGAATTTGATATCGTCAGGCGGACGCTGGATCTTCCGGTGGTGAGCAGCGAGATGCTGACGGAAGATACGGGATATCTGGCTATTACAGAATTTACGGAGTCCGGGGTGGATCAGTTCCGGGAGGCGCTTGACAGCCTGCAGGAACAGGGAATGGAATCCCTGATCATCGACCTGCGGGATAATCCGGGCGGCGTGCTGGAATCTGTCTGCGCGATGCTGGATGAGGTGCTTCCGGAAGGGCTGCTGGTCTATACGGAAGACCGGTATGGCAACCGGAAAGAGTATGAGGCAGAGGATGATGAGTACCTGGATCTTCCCATGGTTGTTCTGGTGAATGAGAACAGCGCCAGCGCCTCGGAGATTTTTGCCGGAGCGGTGCAGGATGGGGAGGCAGGAACGATCCTGGGAACGACGACTTATGGAAAAGGCGTGGTGCAGTCCATCCGCCGGTTGGAGGACGGGAGCGCTTTCAAGCTGACCACACACCGCTACTTTACGCCCGGAGGCACCTGTATCCAGGATATCGGCATTACCCCGGATGTGGAATTGGAGTATCAGTTCCTGGGCGGCGAGGAGGATGCGTATGATGTGTCGCTGGATAATCAGATCCAGGAGGCGCTGGGGATTCTGCAGGAATCAAAATAGTCCGACCCAACCGGAAAAGATGTAAGGTCGCTGCAGAAA
This sequence comes from uncultured Lachnospiraceae bacterium, assembly GCA_944380065.1. Taxonomy (GTDB): domain Bacteria; phylum Bacillota; class Clostridia; order Lachnospirales; family Lachnospiraceae; genus Eubacterium_I. The sequence continues at coordinate 23,432 of CALWGM010000023.1, read as the reverse complement.
AAGAAGAATGAAAGGCCGCCGGCTGCTGTCCATGGATGGACAGCAAACCGGCGGCCTTTTGCGTGTGCGCAAGGGGAGGTCAGATTCCCCATTCCGTGCTTATCTGCTGCAGTCTGGCCATGTGTGGATAGATTTTCCCGGTGCGCATCAGTTCTTCCGGGGAGCCCTGCTCGGCGACAACGCCGCCGGAAAGGACAACGATTTTATCCGCGCCGCTGACGGTGCGCATCCGGTGGGCGATGACCAGCACCGTTTTCTGCCGGATCAGCCGGGACAGGGCGGCCTGGATCTGCGTTTCATTCTCTACATCAAGGCTTGCAGTAGCTTCATCCAGCAAAATGATGGGAGCGTCTTTTAAGAAGGCACGGGCGATGGAGATCCGCTGCCGTTCCCCGCCGGAGAGCTCGCAGCCGTTTTCGCCGATCATGCTCCGGTAGCCTTCCGGGAGCCGGAGGGCGAACTCGTCGCAGTTTGCCAGTCTGGCGGCCGCCAGCACCTCTTCATCGGTGGCATCCTTCCGGCCGATGCGGATATTCTCCAGGATCGTATTGTTAAACAGCGTTACGTCCTGAAATACAATCGAATACAGGGAAAGCAGCGCTTCGGGATCGGTTTCGGAGATGTCCATGCCGCCGACGGTGATTTTCCCCTGGCGGATATCCCAGAATCTTGCCGCAAGGCGCGATACGGTGGTTTTTCCGCCGCCGGAGGGGCCGACCAGGGCAGTGACCTCACCCTGTCTGGCTGTAAAGGATACATCTTTTAAGACAGTTTCCCCGCTGTTGTAGGAAAAGCCCACATGGTCAAAGACAATGTCACAGCCGTTGTTCGTCAGCTGGCGCTTTCCGGTCTGGACGGGATGGTCAAGAATTTCGTTCATGCGGCTGATGTTGGTTCTGGTGGAGATCACTGCGGCCAGATTCTGCAGCGCGCCTTCCAGAGGGGAGTACAGCCGGGATGCGACCAGCAGGAACAGGAAAAACAGTGGGATGCTGATTTCTCCGCGGATCAGCAGAATGGAGCCTGTCAGGGCGACGGTGGCGATGCCGAATTTCAGGATCAGCGTGGAGGAGACGACGAACAGCGCAGTGCCGAGCTCGGAAATGATATGGCGGTTTTCCGCATAGTCAATTTTCCTGTCCAGTCCCTGCAGATACGTTTGCTCCGCGCAGCAGGATTTCAGATCCCGGAGGCTTTCGATGCATTCCTGTACCCCTTCTTCCAGTGCGACATTTGCCGCTACCGATTTCCGGTTGAAATATTCCTGGATGCGGGCGGAGAAAAGAGTGATCGCGAAAGCAACCGGCAATACCCAGATGGCGGCCAGCGCCATGCGCCAGTCAAAGAAAAAGAGGCAGATCCCGATCAGGGCTGTGGAAATGAGCGAGCCTGCCAGTCCCGGGACATAGTGGGAAAACGCCTGTTCCAGTGTCGTGCAGTCACTCATGATTGAGTTGGTCAGATCGGCAAGATCCTTTTTCCCGAAGAAGGAAAGGGGGATCCTGCGAAGCTGTTCCGCCAGGGAAATTCTCCGGACGCCGCTTTCCACATAAGTGGCCAGATAGGTGGCGTTGTACTGAAAACGGGTGACGGCAAAGATGAAAATCAGGCAGGCGCAGACGCCAAGCACATAGAGGGAGGCAGGAGTGTTTCTGATTCCGTCCTCCATCAGGTCGATGACAAAAAAGTATAAAAGTCCCACCGGGAACATAAAGGAAATGTCCTGCAGGACGCAGGCGATGCATCCGCGGATCAGGTCTCTGGCTCCCTGCCGGGATAAAGCAAAACGTTTCTGTAACATGTGGATCATACCAGTTCCTCCTTTCTGATTTTCCATTCCGCAGCCTGGGAATAATGTTTCCACATATGGGCGAACAGGCCGTCTTTTTGCAGAAGTTCCGTCCAGGAACCTTTTTCGGCGATCCTGCCGTCCTGCATGACGCAGATGCAGTCTGCGTCTGTGACCGACGACAGCCGGTGGGCGATCATCAGGACGGTCTTTCCTTTTGAGAGTGCGGAGAGCGCCTGCTGTACCTGCACTTCGTGATCGGGATCAGCAAAAGCAGTGGCCTCGTCCAGGATCAGGATGGGGGCGTCTTTTAAGACCGCCCGGGCGATGGACAGCCGCTGCATTTCGCCGCCGGACAGATAGACGCCGTCGGCGCCGATAACGGTATCGATGCCCTGCGGAAGTTTTTTAACGATGTCCATGCACTGTGCGGCGTTCAGGGCGTGCAGGACTTCTTCGCGGGAAGCGTCCGGTCTGGCCATCCGCACGTTTTCCAGCACAGAGGTTTTCAAAAGATGGCTGTCCTGGAAAACAAAAGATACGGTATCCATCAGCTGCTTTTCCGGAATTTCCCGGATATCAGTACCGCCGATCCGCACACAGCCCTGCTGTGGATCGAAAAACCGGGGAATGAGGCTGGCCAGAGTGGTTTTCCCGCTGCCGGAAGGGCCAACCAGGGCGACGGTCTGTCCGGGGGTAATCCGCAGAGAAACATCATTTAATGCTTTGCGGGGTTCGCTGTCTTTTGCGGGAGCGCCGTCAGCGTGGTAGCTGTAGGAGACATGATCCAGCGTGACGGAAGCATCGGAAGGCGTGTGTCCGGCTGCCGGTTCCGGCAGGGGCTGTTCACGGAGAACCTGGTCGATCCTGCCAATGGCGTCCCGGACGATCATGGAATCCTCGCTCATAAACATGATTTTGGTGAGCGTGGTGCCGATGACCGGGGTGATTACGATATAGAAGATCAGGTTCAGCAGCAGTTCGTCGGTCACACCGCTGCCCGATAAAAGGATTCCGCCCGCTATCAGGAACGCAAACACGGCGTTGATCGCCGTTGTGTAAAACATCATCGGCAGCCGCAGGGCTTTTGTGTAGGAAATCACCCATTTTTCATAATTGTCAATGGAAGCTTTGAACCGCCGGAAGGAAAAAATGGTCTGTCCGAAGGTTTTGACCACGGGGATACCACGCACGTACTCGACAGCTTCGTTGGACATATCGGCGAGGGCGTCCTGGTATTCCTTCATTTTCTGCTCCATATCAGCGCCTGTCATTTTTGTCATGATCAGAAAACCGAGCGCTGCCGGAATCAGGCTCAGAAGCCCCAGGCGCCAGTCAAAAACAAGCAGCAGAACCAGCAGGCCGAGGGGAGTGGCGATGGCACCCGCTTTGTCGGGAAGCCGGTGCGCCAGATAATTTTCCGTGGCGGTGCTGGATGTGTTGACGATTCTCCGCAGCCTGCCGCTGCCATAGGATTCGACGGTTCCCAGAGGAAGGGAGGCGATGTGCCGCATCAGTTCCTTGCGGATATTTGCCGCCACGCGGAACGCGCTTAAGTGGGAGCACATCAGAGCTGCGATATAGACGATTACAGACAATACCGCGAAAAGTACGGCCATCCAGCCGTAATGGGTTATATTTCGGGCCCGGGAAAAATCGGGAGAAACCTCTAAGATGTCGTGGATGATGCGCCAGATATACCAGAAAGGGATCAGAGCCAGCAGGGCGCTGGCCGCAGAGAGCAGCCAGGAAAGCCAGGTCAGGATCCGGTGTTTTCCGGCATAGGACATCAGCCTTGACAGATGTGATTGTTTTTGCATGAAAAAGACCTCCTGTTTGAAAATTTATGATAACAGGGAATATGGGAGCCCTGTATATCGACAGCAGTTAAGTGAAACATATAAAAATTAGCAATAACTAATCTGTATTCGGAAGCAAACTCCGCATCATCTGCGGAGTCAATTTTGACGTTTCTTCATTCCTGAGTTGCGGGTGCGGAGCTATCTGGGTGGCTGCCCCATAATCTTCATCCAGCCGGCGGTGTAAAAGGCGCGCATCTCCTGCAGATAGTGTTCTGCCTCAGCCAGGGGCATTTCGTGCAGGATCAGCTCAAAAAAGGTGTTGAACATACCTGTGATCAGGATATGCTCCAGACGCGGGTCGATAGGAGGCGACGGCATCCCCAGCCGCTCCAGAACCGCCAGATAATCATGTGTCCCCTTTGTCTCGATTTCCACCATGTCGTCGATCAGATGAGAAAAGCGGGTACCTTCGGCGTGGCAGAGGATCAGTTTGAATTCTTTCAGGTGGCTGTAGGCGTAATGGAGCATTTCGTGCATACAGGTGCCGGAAACACTGCTCATACGCTCCGGCTGCTGTTCCGGGGGAAGCGCGGCAAACTGTTCCTGCGCCCGGCAGAAGCAGTTCATGAAATATTCGTATTGTTTCCCAACAAGCGCCTCAAATAAGTCTGCCTTGCTTTTATAGTAGCCATAGAAAGCGCCTGTGGTCACGCCCGCTGTTTTCACAATATTCCGCAGGGATGCTGACTGGAAATCCTTTTCCAGAAACTCTTCCATCGCTGCGGAATGTATACGCTGCAGGGTGCTCAGTTCTGTATTGTCCATGTTTTACCTCTGAATATAACAATGTTATATATCGCTGTTATATTGTATGCTGAAGACGCTGGTTTGTCAATAGAATTTTTTCCGTGAATGTTAAGGGCACAATCAATTCTTTGGATTGACAAATTTCAGGGAAGGTGTATAGTATATCAGTAGATAGTTAGATATAACTAATTACAGGAAGTGGTGACTATGAAAAAGGATGGAGAACATACGGGAGAACTGCGGGAAATCGGACAGGATATGGAACTGACCCGCAAGGAACGCCAGGAGGATCTTCTGGAACTTTTATACCGCTGGTACCGGGACGGCTATCCTTTGAAGAGGGATGCGGTCTGCCGGGAGGCGAAGCTGTCGAAACGGGAACTGGGAGATCTGGCAAAAGGGATGATCCGGGACGGGTATATCGAACCGGAAGATTCCGGGGAACTGCTTCGGCTGACGGAATTCGGGAAAGCGCAGGGGGCTGAGTGCCTGAGCCGTCATCAGAATCTGACACAGTTTATCCAGCTGATCTGCGGCGTGGATGGTCAGGCTGCGGAAGAAAATGCCTGCCGGATCGAGCATGTGATCAGCCAGGAGGTAGCGGAAGGTTTTGCCGGCTTCTTAAAATATGGAGATCAGGCGGAGCGCTGGGTGAAAAACAGTAATCTTCGCTTTCAGTATGCGCCGGGAACATATCCCTGCAGCATGTGTCTGTTTGAACCGGAAATCCGCTATCCCCGCAGGCTGGCGGAGGAACAGGAATGGTTTGCGGAGACGGCGGAACTGAAGATCGGGCAGGAGAAGAGTTATGTCCGGCTGCGGCTGCTGGTTCCGCAGGAGGAGATATTCTGGTATTTTTCGGAGCAGGGCTGGCGGGAGGCGGTCAGGGAGAAGGAGTGCCTGCAGATCCCCACGGATGTGTTCCGCTTCATGTTTTTCCAGAAGGAACCCATCGGTGAGGGCGAGTGCCTGACGGCCTGGACGAACCCGGGGGAGGACTGTTCCGTGATTACCAGGGAACATTGCCGGGAACTGAATATCCACATCTGGTAGCAGGGCAGCCATCCTGCTGAAAACAGGCAGTATGAAAGACGGGAAAATGCCCGGGAGGATGCCTGACGGGCAGGCGCGGCCGGGAGAAAGGAGACCATATGCATGGCGAAGGGAGAGAATTTTAAGAGGGACGGGCTGCCTACGGTGCAGATGCTGAATTTTTTGGAGGAATTGGAGCGTCTGGGAGGCGGCCGGGGCTGTATCGCGGCGATTGCGGAGAACTGTGGGGCAAATCACAGCTCCGTGAGCCGTTATTTTAAACTCTGCCGGGAGAACGGGATCCTGACAGAGGATCTGCAGCTGACAGGAAAAGGAAAAATCTGGCTTCGGGGTTATGGGAAACTGCGGGAGGATATCCCGCTTTTTCTGCGCAGGGCGGGGGTACCGGCCGGAGAGATCGGGGAAAATGTCAGGCGCCTGATCGAACATGTGGATTATCATACCCTGTCCATCATGGCGCGTTATCTGCGGAATCAGCAGGATCATTTTGTAAATGGAGAGCCGGGCAGACAGCCGGCGGGGAATCCGCTGAAGGAAATTCTGGATTACGGCAGCCATGAAGTCTTTTTCATGGTTTTCCAGATGAGAAAAGGGAATGAGATTTCCATGGCGAACCGGGGATTCCGGAAACCGGCCGTCATCCGCCGCAATAAGCGGGGGAGCTGGCTGGAGCTGGAGCCCTGTGAGATGAGAGCCTGGTCGCCGGTGGAAGGGGAGGAGATGACCGGGTACCTGGAGACCCTGAAGTACGAGCAGGACGGGATACTGCATCTGGCCAGGAAAAGCCAGGGAAAGATGCGGATCCCGCTGGAGGCCTGCCAGATCCGCATCATGCAGGGCGGGGGCATCTGCGGCCATGTGTTTGTGACCGCCACCTGCAGCGTGGGGAGGATCCATATGCCGGAGAGCACGGCACGACTGGTTTTCTGGCTGTGACGATCAAAGTTAAAAGCGGGGACGGGCAGAAAACGCAGGCGGAAAAAGCAAGGAAATATCAGGAAAAACAGGCGGACAGAAACCGTGCATGCGTTTGACGGAGGCCGGGAAAAGAATTGACAGGCAGAAAATCGTGATGGTAGACTGATTAACGGTTAGACAAATATAACTAAAATTAGTAAAGGAGAATTGGAAAGATGAAGAACAAACTTGTTATTAAATTTCTGGCCGCAGCTTTGGTTGTGAGCATGTGCGTGCCACAGACGGCAGGGATGGCATTGGCGGCAGCGCCGGCGGCCGTGCAGACAGAAATCGCGGAGGGGCTGGATCCGGCAAACCTGAAGGACGGGGAGTATTCGGTAAAAATCGGCCTGCGGAATGCTTCTAATCCGGCAAACCCTTCCATGGCGAATAATGCGGTGGAGCCGCAGGCATCACTGTTTGTCAGAGACGGCAGTTACTATCTGCAGGTGGGATTCAAAGGAATGGCCATAGGGCCGTTGACCGGGTATCTGAAGAGCCTGTCCTACTGGGACGGCAGTGCTTACCGGAAGGCAGAGGTGTTATCCAGCTATGAAGAGATTGTGGATGACTATAATGACGCGGACAAAGACGGAACGGCGGACTATCTGTATCCGGAGACGCTGGAGCTGCCGCTGCTGAATAAAAATGCAGGGGATCAGGAAGGCTACATAAGGTGCCAGGTGGATGTTCCCGTGATGACTTCGATGGGAATGGGGGCGACGGGAGTTCTGATCGCCGTGGACTGGGACAGCCTGGAGGCAGTGAAGATTGAGGAAGACCAGGAGCCGGGAGATGAACCGGGCGGCGGGGGACTTCCGGCAGGCACACAGGTAACCGGCGTGGAGGTATATACTCCCTGGGGGGACGGTCCCGGCGGCGTACAGTTTCCGGATATCAGTAAGTATGCGGAAGCAGAGGCGGATGTGAATTACGCAAATGCAATTACCGGCGTGTCCGTCAACGGACAGGCATACAGCTGGTATTATGATGTTTATGAGGATGACGCAAAGATTCCCTATTCGTGGGAGGTTTCGGCCAATGGCCTCCGTATTTATGACGGCGCTATTCAGGAAGGCGAGAATACCGTAGTTGTCAGCGCGGAGGGATACGGGGATAAAACCATCGTGTTCACAAAATCCGGGGATACCTTTACGTTTGTATCACAGGAGGATTCGGCTTCCGGCACCCAGGTTCCGGGCGGCGACACGGTGGATCAGACAGCCCTGATGGATAAGATCGCAGAGGCGGAAGCGATAACACAGGGGGATAAAAGCGATGAGGCGTGGCAGGCGCTGCAGGACGCCATTGCTGCGGCAAAGGAAGCTGCTGAAACGGCAGATTCCGCAGATGCGGTGACGCAGGCAGTGAATGCGCTGACCCAGGCGATTGAGACATTCCAGGGAAGCCAGACCACGGAACCGGGCGGCGAGATTGACGTGGATCACCTGGAGGACGGCGAATATACCCTGTCTTTTGTGGCAAACCAGGAGGGAATGGAAGAATCTTCCATGCTGCAGGGCGCGTTTGATCCCCGGGTGAAACTGACAGTCAAAGACGGTAAGATGACCATCTCCATGATGAACACGGCGCTGGTATGGGCGCTGCTGGATTTCAGTATCGAATCCAATGGGGAATATCCGCAGTCGGAGCAGAAGTATATCGGAACCGCCGACGCTTCGGGAAATTATTCCATGCAGGAGTTTACCATGCCGATCGAAGATCTTTCTGTCATGCACAAAGGCGCTGTTCTGGTAACAGCTATGGGCGGACAGATCAGCGATAAGGGAAATTACGAAAAATATACCAAGCTGGATCTCACGTTTGGAGAAGATATCCGGAAAGGATGGGAAGGCTATCAGTATGAAATCGATCAGCCGGAAGGAGCGGACGGCAGAGCGAAGCTGGTAAAAGCCCTCTGCGATAAGGGATATGATTTAAACGGGGATGGCGAGATGAGCCCGGAGGAAATCCAGGCGATTGAAGGCCCGCTGGATCTGAGTTATCAGGAGCTGACGGACATCAGTCTTTTGACCAATCTTTCGGATAAAGTAACCAGTATCGACCTGACCGGAAATAAAATTGAAGTGCTTCCGGAAGGGATGCTGGACAATCTGGTCAACTTAGAGACATTCTATGCGTCCAGCAACCTGATCGGCGGAATCCCGGAAGGGTTTTTCAAAAATAACGAGAAACTGACGTGGGTCAACCTGTCCTCCAATCTGATTCCTTCTCTGGAGGCCGGGGACTTCACCGGGCTGACTGCAGCGACCGAACTTGATCTTGGAAACAACGCGATTGCCTCTGTAGAGGAGGATACTTTTGAAGGTCTGGATGCGCTTGCATCGCTGGCGCTGAATGGCAACCAGCTGACGGCTCTCCCGGATCAGGTATTTGATTCGTTGAGAAATGTAACATTCCTGACGCTGGATGACAATCAACTGACTTCGCTGCCTGCTTCCGTTGGGAAGATGGAGAATTTAAGCTGGCTGACGGCAGCGCGCAATCAGCTTGCGTCTGTCGGGAATGTGAATTTTGAAAACCTGGCCAGCCTTTCCCAGGTGGATCTGGGTTCCAACCAGATCCGGGAGATCAAATCCGGTACATTTGCGGCGAATACAGAATTATCCACCTTAAAGCTTTATAACAACTGCCTGACCGGTTTTTCCGCTGATATTCTCCCGGAAGGGATTTCCATGTGGACGCTGGATCTGCAGATGAATCTGCTGGCGTCGGTGGACGACGAGGTAAAGGCTTTGGTGGGAGACAGAAAGATTTATCCGCAGCTGACTGACCTGAACCTGACGATGCAAGAGAATGGAGACCGTCTGGAGTGGAGCCAGGATCTGACGGTTCTGGATCTTCAGTACTGGTATGACGCCACCAGTTCTTACACGGATGATGAGATCACCAGTGTGGAGGATTACCGGGCGCTGCTGGAGCGCGAGGGGCTGACCGATGGAGATCTGGTTTCCTTTATGGATGAAAAGGGGTACGACTGGCAGATCTGGACGGAGATCCAGAAAAAAGACGCGGACGGTCATTTCGTTTCCGTTTCCCGGAGCTATGAGAATGATCAGGCGGATGCGGTGTCCGGAAGTTACGCACCGGAGGAAGACGGCACATACCGGGTTGTAAAGACGCTGTACGCCAGCACCTACGGAAACCTGGACTACAAATTTACCGCCGTATCCAATGAAGTAACGACAGAAGGCGGCCAGATATCTGTGGATGCAGAGAAAGCAGCCCTTCAGGAAGCGATCGACGCGGCAAAGGCGGTGGAACAGGGAAATAAGACGGATACTGCGTGGCTGATTCTGCAGAATGCCATCAGCCTTGCGGAATATTATCTGGAAAACAGCACCGATGCAGGAGAACTTCAGGTAGCAGCGTCAGATCTGCAGAAAGCGGTAGAACTGTTCCAGATGAGCGCGGATGTGGAGCCGGAGAATCCGGATGATACGAAGCCGGAGAACCCGGACGATACGACACCGGAGAACCCGGACGATACGAAACCGGAGAATCCGGACGATACGAAACCGGAGAGCCCGGATGATACGAAGCCGGAGAACCCGGACGATACCGCACCGGAGAATCCTTCCGGCGGCAGCCAGGGCGGACAGAATCTTTCTGATGATGGAAAAGATCCGACATCCGGTACAGACCAGGATGGCGGGCACACCAGCCTGAATAAGAGCGTGAAGACTGGTGATCCTTCCGCGGCAGTCCTGTGGAGTGTGGCAGCTCTTGGAGGCGCAGCCCTGGCGGCAGGAACAGCGGCGCAGAGAAAACGCAGAGAAGAGAAGTAATGCAGGCGATGGACAGAAAAAAGAAAAAACTGATCATACTGATCGTGATCCTTGCAGTCGCTGCGGCGGCTTCCGGTATTGCTGTTTACCGGAGCCGCCAGCCCGGGGAGGTCACCAATTCCGATGTGGCTTTCGAGGAGGATCAGGAAAAACCGGATGACAAAGACCAGGAAGGATCGGTGGATGAAGGGATCCAGATCCCGGGCTATGACTCGATCGTGATCCCGGCCGGGACGAAGGACGTCTCCGTGGAACTGATGAACCCGGAAGAAAATGAGGTTTACTTCCAGATTTCCTTTTACCTGCCGGATACGGATGAGACGATCTACACTTCTGACCTGATCCGTCCGGGGCAGCATCTCTATGACATTACGCTGGAGCGGGAGATGGAAGCAGGCGAGTATCCGCTGACGGTGAAATATGCGACCTTTACGGCGGACGAGGCGATGGCGCCGCAGAACGGGGCGGACGTCAGCTGCACACTGATCGTGAGGCAGCAGGGATGAGGATGCAGAGGGCGTATCAGCCTGAGAGCATTTGGAACTGTGATGTTACAGCGTCAAAAGCGCTTGACATAAAATATTTTTTCAGCAGAAAGGAGTCCTAATATGAGACTGAAAAAAATGACAGCAGGAGCCGTTGCGGCGGCAATGATAGCAGCTATGATGTGCGGCACCGCGTTTGCGGCAGAACCGGCAGACGGAGACTACACAGGGGAGATCCATTTCCTGAATGCCAATGGAAGCGGAAACAACAGTATGTGCGATCCGATCTTCTGCCATGAGGCGGAGGTAACCCTGACGGAGGAGAGTGCAGAGCTGACCTTCTATGTGGCGTATCCGATTCCGAGCTTCCCCGATCAGGGAGCGGACGGAACCGTCAAAGATGTGGTACTCACGGTGGATGGAACGGAGTATGCGGCAGAATCGGACATTACCACAAAGCTGGAAAAAGAGTTTGATACCGATGCGGCGTTGTTCGGCATCAGCGCGGGGGATGTGCTTCCGACCCAGGTGCTGACGGTGGAACTTCCCCGGGATGTGCTGGATGACCTGGAGGCAGGGACTGTTTCCGCCAGCGCTTATGTGAATGTAGTTATGAATTCTACTCAGAATTTCTTTGTGCAGGTGACCGACCTGCAGGCAGACCCGACGGCGGAACCGGGTCAGCCGGAAGAGACAGAGACGCATGATATGCAGATTTCCGCAGAAATCAGCGATACACCGTCAGCACCTTCTTATATGGTAAGTGTTCCGTCTGCCGTATCCATGGGAACCCTGGATGCAGATAAGGAGAATATCATGAATTATACCGTAGATGTAACTGCTTCTGATCTGAACGGGGGAACCCTTACGGTAACAGCTCCTGATGCTGGGGAACTGACAGACGCAGAAGGTAACAAGCTGGCATTTACGAATGATTTTGGTACTAAGACAGCAAACGAGTCTGCAGATGCGCAGGAACTTTCCGGATCCATCAGCATCACAGCTGAAGCGGTAGCAGCCGCAGCGGCAGGCAACTACACCGGAACCACTACCTTCTCCATTTCTTACGCGGTACAGTAGGAGTACTGGCATTGTGAAAAGGAGGAAGCAATGAAAAAAAATAGAAGGAAGAAAAGATGGGGAGTGCTGCTCCTGACGGGCGTTCTTCTGACAGGTATGGCGGCGCCGGCGGCACAGATTCAGGCAGCATCGGCGCTGCCGGCTTCCGGGTCTTACACCAAAAACGGTACGTTCCATATCGACCAGTTCGGTGAGTACGATATCAGCGCGGATGTGACTGTCACAGATGGAAAGATCACCGATTTGGAGATCACAGGGGCGAATTTCGGAGGCACCTACGCGGAGGTCAATAAAGGGAAGCTGGCCTCTGCCATCGAGGGAATGCGCGACCGGTTTTTAGGCCTTGCGGATGACGACGCGGAAGGGATCCGGGCAGTTGACGCCGTGTCCGGGGCCACCTATACGTCGGAGGGAATCCGTGAAGCGGTGGCCAACGCGCTGGGTCTGGAACTGGCGGAGGATACGCCGGCGGGCGTACCGGATGAAATCCCGGAACCGGGGACCTACGATATTACAGTGGCTGTACGCAGCGATGTGGTGGATCACAGCCTGGTGCAGACAGAAACAGCGGATGCTGTGCTGACCGTGGATGCGTCGGGTCAGATGAGTCTTTCCTACACCATGGTGTCGGGAACGGATCAGGAGCCCATGTATATCCTGGGATTTAACGGATATTACAAAGACAATGACCCGGATCAGGAACTGCTGACAGAAGGCGTCACATACAGCACAGAGGAGAGAAACGATTATACAGTTGTGACGGATGTGACCTTCCCGCTGCAGGGACTCAGCCAGTATTACTATAACAATACCACCATCTATGTCCCTGCCATGGGAAACCTGAACGGGGAAATCAGCGGGATTCATTTTGAAAACGGGAAATTCAGCGTCAAAACCATCGTAACCATGTACTGGGATACCCTGCAGAGACAGGGCGCTCAGGGATCCGGGGAAGAGACCAGCCAGAGCATGGAGATCACAGCCGACGTAAAGGAAGAGATCTCTTCGCCTTCCTGTGAAGTATCGGTGCCCTCTTCCCTGTCGATGGGAAAACTGAATTCTGCCGCCGACAATATCCAGCCTTATGAGATCCGGATTTCTTCTGCGGATCGACAGGGAACGGTGACAGTAAGCGCGCCGGAAGAAGGAATGCTTTTCAGCGGCGAACAGGAACTGCCGTTTGCCAATGACTTTGGCACGCAGAGCTTCCAGGCAGACGCTGTGAGACAGGCGGAGACAGAAGGACAGGAGGCGGTTCTCTCCGGAAATATTATCATCGCGGGCGAAGATGTGGCGGCTGCGGCTCCGGGAAATTACACCGGAACGACGACGTTCACCATCACCTGCGGCGGCAGCCAGACCACAGACCCGGACGACCCGTCGGATCCGGACGATCCGACAGAACCGGATGACCCGGCAAACCCGGAAAATCCAGGAGATACGGATCTGGATATTTTTCATCTGGAAGACGGCGTGTATTCCCTGACGGGAAATATGGTAAAGCCGGACAAAACAACGCTGTCCATGTCGGACAACGCGATCAACCATACGGTAAAACTGACGGTGAAGGACGGAAAATATTACATTACCCTGGATCTGAAGGGGCTGGATTTAAACGGCCAGCTGGGATATCTGGGAGGTCTGAAGTATTTCCTCACAGGCTATACGCAGGATTCCTATGGCAATCCGCAGGGCGAACTGGCCGACGCAGTCATTGAGTCCTACCAGCTGAACGCGGATGGAAGCCGTGTCAGCGACGATTACGGGACGGATTATCCGGATCAGGTTACTTTTGAACTGATCCCGGAGGCTCTGGAGGACGGCTATGCGCCCCTGCAGGTGTTCGTGCCCCTGATGGAGTCCATTGCGGAGGGGATCGGGCAGCAGTCCGTGTATCTTGCCCTTGACTGGGATACGCTGAAAGCCACAGAGGAGGACGATCCTTCCTTTACGGATGACAATGAACCGGGGACAGTTCCGGGCGGTGACGATGGAAACGGCGGCGGAAGCGGTCTGAATGGAGGCAGCAGCCTGAATGGCGGTTCCAGCCTTCCCGGCGGAAGCAGCCTGGGTCAGAATTCTCTGGGAGGGAATTCCCTGGGCGGCAGTTCGCTGGGAAACAGTCTTTCCAAAGTGAAGACCGGGGATGTGTCAGGAAACATGGCGGTCTGGGCAATTCTTTTTGCAGCCGGAGGCGCGGCCTGTGCAGCAGGAATTTTGCGGAAGAAGAAATCCGGCAGAGCAATATAATTTTTCATCATGCGGGAAGGGGCTGCTGGTAAACTGCGGCTCCTTCCCGTGGTTCGGGAGAAAAGAATGAAAACAGAGAAAATCGTGAAAAAGGTGTTGGCCGGACTTGTTACGGCAGCAGCAGTCCTGATTGCAATAATCGCAGCGGGCGCTGTGCCCGCGCAGGCGGCCAGCGGAAATGTATACACCTGTGTGATCCATCCCTGCTATGCCCATCCGGTAACCGGGGAAATCGAGGATTCCGCGGGAGCGGGAAATTATGCCACCGGACAGGGAATGGTGGAAGGTACAGTTTACTCCACCGGTATTCTGGAACTGACGGACAGCGGGGAATATTATCTCACCGTCCGCCTGAGCCTGATGGATCAGACCTCCGGCCACAGCTTCTGGGTACAGAATGTGGGAGATTCCGGCTGGTCAGCCCCGGCTGTGGGAGTGACGGGGAACGGTTCGGACAATAACGGATCGACAGCGGACGTCTGCATCCAGGTGCCCAGTGAAAACTGTATTGTGCGGGGGTCCATGTATGTGGAACCTATGGGGCGGGATGTGATTTTTTATCTGTATCCCAGTGATTACACTGCGGGAAATAATACGGATATGAACGCAACCATTGTGACATCTGCGTCCGGAAGTGAAAATAGCGCGTCGGCAGGCGGAAATGCTGCAGCAGACAATACAGCGGATTCCGGAAATTCCGGCTCCGGTTCCACAGCGGGAGGTTCTTCCCTGCAGGGGAATTCTGCGCTTCCGGCAGCCGGATCCGCAGGAGACAGTGAGGATTCCGGTGAAGATACCCAGGCAGAAACGCCTGCCCTGACCAGTTCCATTGAGGAGGCGGCAGCGCCGGCGGCGTCGGCAGATACAGACGGAGAATTAAGCGATGCGCAGGGATTGAGCCTGTCCACAGAAGCGGAAGCCGGGGGAGAAACACAGGCCGCGTCCGGCGGAAACCGGGCGTTTGCCATCGGCGCGGCTGTGACCGTATCCGGTCTGATTTTGATGGCTGCGGCAGCCGTTATCGTTTATTTCTTCCGGAAAAACTGGAAGCGCTGGGGCGGAGGATATGAGGATGATGAGTAAAAGCAGGAAAAAGAAAGCGGGGATTTTGGCGATCCTGCTGTGCGCGGCGCTGTCTGGCGCTTCCCTGTCCGGCTGTGCAGTCCATTCGGAAAGCTCCGGCGGAGGTTCTGCGGACGGGGAAGCCGGGACAGCAGATCGGAGTGTGGAACTGATGATAGAGATCACAGACCCGGAGGAAAAGGCTGCTGTGGAGGCGGCGAAGAAAAAGGTGCAGGCTCTGGGGACGGAGCCGAAAATCATAGCTACCTCCCCTTCCACTGTGGAAATCTGCGATCGCCTGGAACTTGACCTGGCAGGCGTGTGTTCCAGCACTATTTCCGAACTGCCGGAACGCTATGCGGATGCGGAGACGGTAGGGACGGCTATGGCGCCGGATATGGAGATCGTGGCCTCCCTGGATCCGGACTGGATTTTAAGCCCGGATACCCTGCAGTCCGACCTGCAGCCCAAATACGAGGCCATCGATACGGACTGGGCGTTTCTGAACCTGCGGAGCGTCCAGGGCATGTACCGCTCCATCCAGGAATTAGGGGAGATTTTCGGCAGAGAAGAACAGGCGCAGGCCATGGTGGACGAATTCACTGCCTTTTATGAGGAATATCAGGATCAGAATGAGGGAAAAGAAGCCCCGCGGGTGTTGATTCTGATGGGACTTCCGGGAAGCTACATCATCGCCACGGAAAATTCCTATGTGGGGAGCCTGGTGGAACTGGCCGGCGGCGAGAACGTTTACGCCGGGACAGACCAGGAATTTCTGACTGTGAATACGGAAGATATGAAAACGAAGGAGCCGGATGTGATTCTCCGGGCGGCCCATGCCCTGCCGGATCAGATCATTGAGATGTTTCAGGAAGAATTTGCCACGGACGATATCTGGCAGCATTTTGATGCGGTGAAAAACGGAAGGGTCTATGACCTGACCTACGAATATTTTGGTATGAGCGCGGATTTTAATTATCCCCAGGCGCTGGAGGAGCTGCGGCCCATGCTTTATCCGGAATCGGAAGATGGGGCGGAGGAAGCAAAGGAAAACAGCGACCGGGCGGCGCAGGCAGCCAGGGAAAGCCAGGCATCCGAAAAAACAGACGAAGAGACACTGCAGGAAATCACAAAATAAGGAGGACGGATCATGGAGGAAGAAAACAGGACAAAACGGAAGGCTGCCCGGGCGGCGGTTTCTTTTGCCGCTGTGGGCGTGCTGCTGGTCGTGATGATTTTTATTTCGGTCAATGTGGGGAGCCTGAAGGTTTCTTTTCCGGAACTGTTCCGGGGACTGTTTCTTGAACCCAGCGACGAGGTGACAGCCATCTATGACCTGCGTTTCCCGCGGATCGTGATCTCATTGTTTGCGGGAGCCGCAGTGGCGGTTTCCGGGGTGCTGTTCCAGGCGGTGCTGAAAAATCCGCTGGCAGATCCGGGCATCATTGGTATTTCCAGCGGCGCCGGTTTTCTGGCCGTCCTGATCACAGCCTTTCTTCCGGCGCTGTATTTTTTCACTCCGCTGTTTGCGTTTGCGGGAGGCATTCTGGCGTTTTTCTTCGTGTACAGCCTGTCGTGGAAGGGAGGACTGAGTCCGCTGCGGATCATTCTCACCGGCGTGGCGGTCAGCGCCATGTTCACCGGGCTTTCCGAAGCCCTGAATTCCATGTCAGGGGGAAGCTCTTCCGGCGTGGCGTCGATCGTGGAGGGAAACATTACACAGAAAACCTGGGATGATGTACATACGCTTT
Source organism: uncultured Lachnospiraceae bacterium (assembly GCA_944380065.1). GTDB lineage: Bacteria > Bacillota > Clostridia > Lachnospirales > Lachnospiraceae > Eubacterium_I. The sequence goes on along the minus strand of CALWGM010000023.1, from coordinate 6,587 downwards.
TGCCCTATGTGATCGTGGGGCTGATCCTGGCGCTCTTGTTTACCAGGACCTGTAATCTGATGGCGTTGGAGGACAAGACTGCCCGAAGTCTGGGGGTCAATGTAAACCTGATGCGGATCTGGATCTCTGTGATCGCGGTGCTGCTGGCCAGCATTTCTACGGCCGTTGTGGGGGCCATCAGTTTTCTGGGGCTGATCGTGCCCCATATGGGAAGAATTTTAGTAGGCAGTGATCACCGGGCGCTGATCCCGTTTTCCATGCTGGCCGGAGCTTTGACGTTTCTGCTGGCCGATACGGTTGGCCGGACGGTGGCCGCGCCTTATGAAGTGTCAGCGTCCATTATCATGAGTGTGATCGGCGGGCCATTCTTCATCATTCTGTTAAGGAGGTCGAAGAAATATGCAGCGTGACAGGGAAAAACCGGCGATGGAGGTGCGGAATCTTTCGTTCGCCTACGGGAAAAACAGGGTGCTTCAGGATATTTCCCTTACGGTTGAAGAAGGGAAAATCACTACCATCATGGGAGCGAACGGCTGCGGAAAATCCACACTGTTCAACCTGATGACGAAAAATCTGTATCCGCGGAAAGGGAACATTTTTCTGCGGGGGAAAAATATCCAGAACCTGACGCTGCGGGAATTTGCGAAGCAGGTTTCTATCGTCCATCAGTATAACACGTCGGCGGACGATGTTACGGTGGAACAGCTGGTATCCTTCGGCCGCACCCCGCACCGGAGGATGATGCATGCCCGAAGCAGCGAGGATGAAAAGCTGGTGGAATGGGCGATGGAGGTGACGAATATCGCCAAATACCGGAGCCGGGAGGTCAGCCGCCTCTCCGGCGGTCAGCGGCAGCGGGTATGGATCGCCATGGCGCTGGCGCAGAACACGAAAATTCTGTTTTTGGACGAGCCCACGACGTATCTGGATATCCGTTATCAGATCGAGATCCTGGAACTGGTGCAGAAACTGAACCGGGAGTATGGGATCACCATCATTATGGTGCTCCACGATATGAACCAGGCGATCCATTTTTCTGACCGGATCATCGGGCTGAAGGACGGACATGTGGCGGCGGCCGGGGTTCCGGAGGAGATCATTGACAGCGAATGTATCCGGGAACTGTACGGGATCTCCCTGCATGTGACGACGATAGAAGGGAAAAAATTTGTGCTGACGGTGTGATCAGAAATCCTGCCCGGATCTGCAAAGACCGGGCAGGAAACGCCGGGGCGGCCTGAAAGAAAGTGAGAATTTTAAAATGAATAAGAAAAAGAATCCATTCCGGATTTTCTGGCTGATCCTGGGACTTTTGTGTCTGGGGCTGGGGACGGTGGGGATCGTATTGCCGATTTTGCCTACTGTGCCGTTTTTCTTAGTGGCGCTGTTTGCCTTTACCAGAAGTTCACAGAAGCTCCATGACTGGTTTGTGGGAACCAGGATGTATCAGAAGCATCTGGACAGTTTTGTGAAAAAGCGCGCCATGACCATTGGAACAAAGCTGAAAATTGTGGGAACCGTTACCGTGGTGATGGCCATCGGTTTTATCCTGATGAAAGAGGTTCCCATCGGACGGATCTGTCTGGCGGTTGTCTGGGTATGTCATCTGCTGTACTTTTTTGTGAGAGTCAAAACCGTAAAGCCGGGCGAACCGGATGCGCAGGCGGGGGAGGCCACGGCGCGGGAAGGAGGAAACCTGTGATCAGAAAAAGGCTTGTACATCTGCTGGCCCATGCAAAAAAGTATGTCTTTTATCAGGTGGCATGGCAGTGGGCGGCGCTGATCTGCCAGATTGTGATGATCTGGTGTGCGGCCTGTCTGCTGGAGCAGGCGCTGAACGGTCAGGTGACGGCTGCGATGGCGGCGCGTTATCCGGGGATTTTAGCTGCGGCGCTGATCCTGCGTTTTGTCTGTGACCGGGGAGCGGTCAGGGCTTCTTACCGCGCCAGTGTGGATGTGAAACGGATCCTGCGGGACCGCATCTATCAGAAGCTTCTGAAATTAGGGGCGTCCTACAGGGAAAAGGTCAGTACCTCGCAGGTGGTACAGATGGCGGCGGAGGGCGTGGAGCAGCTGGAAACCTATTTCGGAAAATACCTTTCCCAGCTGTTTTACAGCCTGCTGGCTCCGGTCACGCTGTTTGTGGTTCTGTCCTTTGTGAGCTGGAAAGCCAGCCTGGTGCTGTTGCTCTGTGTTCCGCTGATTCCGCTTTCTATTGTGGCGGTTCAGAAGTTTGCCAAAAAGCTTTTGGGTAAATACTGGGGAATCTATACAGAACTGGGCGACAGCTTTTTAGAAAATCTGCAGGGGCTGACCACCCTGAAAATTTATCAGGCTGACCAGAACAAGGCGGAGGAAATGGATCAGGAGGCGCAGCGTTTCCGGCGGATTACCATGAAGGTATTGACGATGCAGCTGAATTCTACCAGTGTGATGGATATCATTGCTTATGGCGGCGCGGCTGTGGGGATGATTGTTGCGCTGACAGAGTTTGCCAGAGGAGTTTTGAGTATCCAGGGAACCCTGATGCTGATCCTTTTGGCGGCGGAGTTTTTTATTCCCCTGCGTCTTTTGGGGTCATTCTTCCATATTGCCATGAACGGGATGGCGGCCAGCGATAAAATCTTTGCCCTTCTGGATTTGCCGGAACCGGAGGAAATGACGGAGGGGCTGGATCTGAAGCGGGAAGAAATCTGTTTTGCGGATGTTCATTTTTCCTATGAGCCGGAGCGTGAGATCCTGAAGGGGGTCAGCATGGCGTTCCCGGCGGGCAGTTTCACGTCGATTGTAGGAACCTCCGGCTGTGGAAAAAGTACGGCTGCGGCTATTTTGATGGGAAGGAACAAAGGGTACAGCGGCCATGTAACGGTACAGGGAAAGGAACTGTCGCGGATCCGGGAGGATTGTCTGATGGCGCAGATCACACTGGTCAGCCATAACAGCTACCTGTTCCGGGGAACGGTGGAGGAAAATCTGCGGATGGGTGATCCGGAAGCCTCGCAGGCGCAGATGCGGGATGCGCTGGCACAGGTGAACCTGCTGGCTTTTTTAGAGGCGCAGCAGGGGCTTCGGACTCCGGTGCTGGAGAACGGCGCGAATTTCTCCGGCGGCCAGCGTCAGCGTCTGGCCATTGCCCGGGCGCTTTTGCATGATACCCCGGTCTATATTTTTGATGAGGCTACCAGCAATATCGATGCGGAGAGTGAGGAGATGATCATGGAAGTGATTCATTCACTGGCGAAAAAGAAAACAGTTCTCCTGATTTCACACCGTCTGGCCAATGTGGTTCACTCTGACAGGATTTATATGATGCAGGAGGGGAGGATCATGGAAACCGGCACTCACGGACAGCTGATGGAACAGAACGGGGCGTATGCAAGACTGTATCAGGCCCAGATGGAGCTGGAGAATTATGGAAGAGCCGGGGATATCAGCGGGAAAGCAGGGGCAGAAACGCAGGAGGATACGGAATCAGAGCGTGAGAAAGTGGTGCGGGCGACAGGAAAGAGGAAGGAGGCTGCAGAATGAGCGGGGAACAGAACCGGGGAGCCGTTTTTGCCGGGACAGGAAGCGGCGCGGAAAACGGACGCGGGCAGACCCGAAGAAGTGGAATCCGCATCATGGGGCAGCTGATCGGGCTGGTAAAGCCGCTGCTTCCGGTGATGCTTTTAGCGATTGTGCTGGGAACCGCTGGCTATCTGTGCGCTATCTTTCTGACCATCCTGGCCGGACTTGGCGTGATGCATATCCTGACAGGAGGGGTGCCGCAGATATTCATCCTGCTGGCGGTGATAGCGGTGGCTCGGGGATTTTTGCACTATGGAGAACAGTACTGTAATCATTATATTGCATTTAAGCTGCTGGCGATCATCCGGCACAAGGTTTTTGCAGCGCTGAGGAAGCTCTGTCCGGCAAAGTTGGACGGCAGAGAGAAAGGAAATCTGATCTCCGTGCTCACAACGGATATAGAACTGCTGGAAGTATTTTATGCGCATACCATCTCGCCCATTGCCATCGCGGTGGTGACTTCCCTGATCCTGATTCTGTTTCTGGGACAATTTTCTGTGGCGGCTGCTCTGCTGGCGCTGGCGGGTTATCTGACGGTAGGAGCTGTCATCCCCCTGTTTTTCGGAAGGCGCGGCGCGCGAAGAGGCATGGAGTTCCGCAGCGCCTTCGGGGATCTGAACAGTTTTATCCTGGATTCCCTGCGGGGGCTGGATGAGACGGTTCAGTACGGGCAGGGAGAGAAAAGGCGGAAAGAAATGGCGGAGCGTTCCCGTCAGCTGGGCGGCCTGCAAAAGGATCTCAGCCGTCTGGAAGGCGCACAGCGCTCGGTCACGAATTTGGCGATCCTGCTGTTTTCTTTTGCCATGCTGTTTCTGATGATCCTGCAGCGGCAGGCGGGAATGGTCAGCCTGACAGGGATGCTGGTGGGAACCATTGCCATGATGGGCTCCTTTGGTCCGGTGACGGCGCTGGCGAATCTGGCCAACAACCTGAACCAGACTCTGGCCAGCGGGGAACGAGTGCTTTCCATATTGGAAGAAACACCGCAGGTGGAAGAGGTGAGCGGGGAGAAAACGGTTTCTTTTTCAGACGCGCAGGCGGAGCACGTGGATTTTGCCTATGAAGAAGAGCAGATTTTAAAGGATTTTTCCATCCGGATTCCCCGCGGCCAGATTGTCGGTATCCATGGAGCCAGTGGTTCCGGAAAGTCCACGTTTCTGAAACTGCTGATGCGTTTCTGGGACGTGCAGGGCGGAACGGTCTGCATTTCCGGCAGGGATGTGAGGAAGATCAATACGGCCAACCTGCGGGAGATGGAATCTTATGTGACACAGGAAACCTGCCTGTTCCATGATTCCATCGCCAATAATATTGCAGTGGGCAGGCCGGGGGCTTCCCGGGAGGAGATTATGGAGGCGGCGAAAAAAGCGTCTGTCCATGCATTTATCATGAGCCTTCCCAAAGGATATGACACAGAGGTGGGGGAGCTGGGAGACACGCTCTCCGGAGGGGAAAAACAGAGAATCGGTATTGCCCGGGCGTTCCTGCACGATGCGCCGCTGATTCTGATGGATGAGCCTACCAGCAATCTGGACTCCCTGAATGAAGGGATGATCCTGAAGTCTTTAAACGAAGAAAGAGGGGATAAGACGGTGGTGCTGGTGTCGCACCGGAAATCAACGATGCGGGCGGCAGATGTTGTCGTGGAGATGGATAACGGGAGGATTTCGTGAGTGAAATCCTCCCGTTATCCGGATGCGCGGACTTTGTTTTGTGAAGAGCAGATGGGAAATCCATCTGCCCTGTGTTACTTTCTGAGCCTTAACCCGTCGCTGAATGCCTCGCCTACCCGCTCGGCGACTCTGTAGTATCCATGGGTATAGGGATCAAACGCAATGGCGTTTACCAGAGACATATCCGGTCTGCCGTCTTTCATAACGCTCTCGTCTGCTGTTATCCGGACTACTTTTCCGATGACGCCGCAGCCATATTTGCTGTCCTGATATTCGATAAACTCACACTCCAGGCACAGAGGAAACTCGTTGATCACAGGTGCGTCCACGAGATCGGAGCGGGAGGCGGTCAGACCGCTGTTTTGGAACTTTTCAGGCGTGCGGTTCCCGGAATCCACGCCAAAATAGTCTGCTTCCATCACGTGTGCCGCGTCTGCTATGCTGACGGTAAAAGCGCCTCTGGCCTTTATGTTCTTCACGGTTTTGTGCGACTCCGTAAGATTCAGCGCTACGGTGTCACGCGCCTGCATGGTACCCCAGGCGGCGTTCATTACGTTTACGCTGCCGTCTTCATTATAAGTTGCCACCATCAGAACAGGCATCGGGAAGATCCCTTCTGTAAGATCAAGCTGTTTTCGCATTTTGTATACCTCGCTTTCAAACTGTCATTGACGATAGACGTTTCTTCGATTACAATTATAAAGACACGAAGAAAAAAGAACAAGTACTGATATTAAAAACAGGTACTATCTTAAGGGAAAGTAAAGAATGATCAGAAATTATATAGAAAAAGCAAATTTTGAAGAAACAGGATTCAGCTATACGATGTCGCTGATCTCAGGAAAGCATAAGATGGTGATTCTGTACTGCCTGATGGAGTTTGAGATGGTGCGGTTTAATGAACTGAAACGGTATCTGAAACATATATCGGATAAGACGCTGAGCAGCAATCTGAAAGAGCTGGAAAGAGATCAGCTGATCGTGCGGAAAGAATACCCGCAGATTCCGCCTAAGGTGGAATACAGCCTCAGTGATCGCGGGAAATCTCTGATGAAAATTCTGGATCAGCTGTGTGTCTGGGGAGAGGAGAACCGGTTGTGACGGGCGCTGAGCGCTCATAGTGATCGAACCTGCGCGGTTTTTCGCGATTGTCCTGTGCACAAAATAAAATGAATCATCCCTGTGGATGATTCATTTTATTTTAAGCGCGAGACGGGACTCGAACCCGCGACCCCGACCTTGGCAAGGTCGTGCTCCACCAACTGAGCCACTCGCGCATGTATGAGGTTTTGTGCTGAGCACGAATCATAATATACACTATTTTCCCGGGCTTGTCAAACATTTTTT
>CALWGM010000022.1 GCA_944380065.1 uncultured Lachnospiraceae bacterium | reverse complement strand
GCGGTATCTCATCCGAAGGTGGTCGCCATCGGCGAGATCGGGCTGGACTATTACTGGGAGGAAGAACCCCGGGAGGTACAGAAACAATGGTTCCTGCGGCAGATGGAGCTGGCGCGGGAGTTATCTCTTCCCATCGCGGTTCACAGCCGGGAGGCTGCCCGGGATACCTTCGATCTGATTTCCGGGTATGGCCGGGATCTGCCGGGCGTCCTGCACTGTTATTCCTACTCTCCGGAGATGGCGCAGGAATATGTGAAGTTAGGTTATTATATCGGCCTGGGCGGCGTGGTGACGTTCAAAAACGCGAAAAAGGCGAAGGAAACGGCGAAGGTCATCCCGCTGGAGCGGATCCTGCTGGAGACAGACTGTCCCTATCTGGCGCCCACGCCTTTCCGGGGCAAGCGGAACTGTTCGGTTTACATTGATTATGTGGCGGAGGAGATCGCGCAGCTGAAGGGGATCTCCAAAGAGGAAGTGATCGCTGTGACAGAACAGAACGCCCGGAAGCTGTTTGGGCTTGCCTGAAATTCTGTGAGGAGAACGATATGAGTGATCACAAACCGGTTCCTTATCTGGGAACGCCGCAGGCAACCATCGCGGTTTTGGAAAAATATAAATTTGTATTTCAGAAACGGTTCGGCCAGAATTTTCTGATCGATCCCCGGGTGCTGGACAGGATCATCGCGGCGGCGGAAATCGGAGCGGATGATTTTGTGCTGGAGATTGGCCCCGGGATCGGGACGATGACCCAGTATCTGGCCGCCAGCGCCCGGGAGGTGACGGCGGTGGAGATTGACCAGACACTGATCCCGATCCTGAAGGATACGCTGAAGGATTTTCCAAATGTGGAGATCATCAACCGGGATATCCTGAAGGTGGATATCGGCGCGCTGGCCAGGGAAAAAAACCAGGGACGCCCCATCAAGGTGGTGGCAAATCTCCCCTATTATATTACCACGCCGATCATCATGGGGCTTCTGGAAAGCCATGTGCCCTTTGAGAGCATCACAGTGATGGTGCAGAAGGAAGTGGCAGACCGGATGAAGACCGGGCCGGGCTCCAAGGATTACGGCGCCCTGTCGCTGGCGGTGCAGTATTATGTGAAGCCGGAGATCGTGGCCAATGTGCCCCCCAACTGTTTTATGCCCCGGCCGAATGTGGGGTCGGCGGTGATCCGTCTGACCCGGCATACTGAGCCCCCGGTAAAGGTGCGGGATGAAAAGCTGATGTTTCGGCTGATCCGGGCGTCCTTCAATCAGAGAAGGAAAACGCTGGTGAACGGACTGAAAAACTCCGGGGATCTCTCTTTTACAAAGGAGCAGATCGAGGCGGCCATCACAGCCATCGGCCGGCCGCTGACCGTCCGCGGGGAGGCGCTGACCTTAGAGGAATTTGCGGCGCTGGCAAACGAATTTACAGCAAAAATGGAATGAAATGAGAAAAGGGTCATAAGGTTTTACTATGAAAGAAAAAGTAAAATTTTATGGCTCTCTTTTTATTTTGTTGATTTTTATCCCCTACCTGGTGACGGTTTATCTGCATGGCGGCCTGCCCTTCGGAACCGGAGTGGACGAGCAGACGGAGGCGCAGGTAACGGCGCGGCTGGCCGCCCAGATCCCGGCGGATTATGAGATGGAGTGTCTGAAAGCCCAGGCGGTGATCGTGCGCACCAACCTGTACCGGGAGATGGAAAAAGAGGCCGGGGCGGAAGACGGGGTAGGGCAAACGGAAGACGCCGGATCCGGCACGGATACAGGGACAGAGGCGGCGGACGAAGGATGGGACGAGGCGCAGATGCGGGAAGTCTGGGGAGACGATTACGGGCGGAATTTAGAAAAGCTGCAGGAAGCGGTGGAAGAGACCGAAGGGGAGATCCTGACCTGGGAGGGAGAGCCGATCCAGGCGGCCTTCCATGTGGCTTCCAGCGGGAAAACCAGGAACGCTGCCGAAGTACCGGGGCAGGAGGCTTATACTTACCTGCAGGGGGCGGACAGTGAAGAGGACATCCGCAGACCGGGCTTCCTCTATATCGGATATATGGAAAAGGCAGAGTTCGCCGCTGCCCTGCAGCAGCTTTTTCCGAATGAAACCATGGATGCGGGAACGCTTCCCGGGGCGCTGCAGATTGTGGAGCGGGACAGCGCAGGCTATGTGACCCGCGTGCAGTATGGGACTACCATTGCGAACGGGGAGGCCGTGCGGGCTGCCCTGGGGCTGAATTCGGCCTGTTTTTATCTTTCCGAGCTGGAAGGGAAGATCCGCATTGTGACAAAAGGCATTGGCCACGGGCTGGGCTTCAGCCAGTACGGGGCGGAGCAGATGGCAAAGCGGGGGAGCAGTTATCGGGAGCTGCTGCAATATTACTACCGGGATGTGAAGATAGAGACGTACTGAGGAAGCCGGCGTTGTGTAAAAAGGCGGCAGGAACCGCAGCGTGAACGGTCTGCAGGAAAAATAAAGAAAAGAAAAATCAGGACGTAAAAAAGAATAAGTTTTCTCCATTTGGCAAAACTACGGAATAAGAAGAAACGCCAGGGAGGCGAAAAGCCCCCGGAGGATACCGGAATGGGCCAGAGCGCCCGGGAAAGGAGAAAGCTATGAGCCGGAGACAGACAAGTTCACGTTTTTCCATGCGGAAACAAAAATCATATCTGACTGTGGGCGTGGTTGCGCTGGCAGCCGTGATCGCCATGGCAGGAATCTATTATAAAAAGTCAGCAGATGAGAAAGCCGAACAGCAGGAGGCTGTGATCATGGCAGAAAGTGAGTGGGACGGGGAAACCGACGGCGCCGCAGACAGCCGGGACGGAGACAGCGGTACCGCAGATCCTTCTGTTGCGGATCCTTCCGGGACAGAGCCGGAAGGCGCGGCGCAGGAAGCGGCAGACGGGGAGACAGAGGCGGCAGAAGAGCTGCAGACCACGGCAAGCATTGAGGGCGAAACGGCGGATACCGTGGAGACGGCGGCGCCGGCGCCGCCATCGCTGCAGTTTTCGGAGTCGGACAGGCTGGACTGGCCAGTCAGCGGCGATGTGATCTTAAATTACAGTATGGATCAGTCCGTTTATTTTGCCACGCTGGATCAGTACAAGTATAATCCGGCGCTGGTGATCCAGAGTGATGTGAATACGAAGGTTCTGGCTGCGGCGGACGGGCAGGTGCTGAGCGTGGAGACAACGCCGGAGACCGGGGAGACGGTCGCTGTGGATATCGGCGGCGGGTACCAGCTCGTTTACGGACAGCTGAAGGAAATCCAGTTTGCCGTGGGCGACCGGGTCAGCCGCGGGGAACTGCTGGGATTTGTCAGCGAACCCACCAAATATTATTCGGTGGAGGGCAGTAATCTGTACTTCCAGATGCTGAAGGACGGAGAGCCGGTCAATCCCATGGATTATCTGCAGTAAATGCGGAAACTGTCCGGTGAACGCCGGCGGGAGACGAAAAAAATGAACTGCCGGAACCTTCTGTCCGCAGCCGCATAGATTATGGTATAAAATATTTTCTTGATTCGTCAGGAAAATGCTGGTACACTATGTAAATTAGCGGCTTGCGGACATTCACTTGCCGGAGTGGTGGGAGCTCATCCGGCGCAGAGGCATGGCAGACGCCACAGGATTTCACGCGGGAAATGGGTTTCTGATGTGAAAAGGAATGAGATACAGCAGGAAGCGGCCGCTTTGATATAGAGGATTCCCGATGGATGCATCATCGGCAGAAAGCCGCCGGCGGCAGTTCCTGCTGCCGGGTACATAGGCTGCAGGAGGCAGGCCGGATGAACTATACGTATATATTACAATGTAAAGACGGAAGCCTTTACACCGGATGGACGAATGATATTGAAAAAAGGCTGGGTGATCACCGCAGCGGCAGGGGCGCCAGATATACGAAAGGGCGCGGGCCGCTGGAACTGATTTATCTGGAGGTATCCGACAGCAGATCCCAGGCGATGCGGCGGGAAGCATGGATCAAACACCTGACCAGGCAAAAGAAGCTGATTTTGATCCAAAACAGCGGCTGGAAAGAGCATCTTGCGGAATGGGGACTGGAGAACCTGCAGCTGCAGGAGCAGCCGGCCGGGGAAGAAACAATTTCTGCGGCAGTCCGGACGGAATCAGAGAAAGGAGAACATACGCATGTTATTTGAAGAATTAGAATTAGACCCGCGGGTTCTGCGGGCGGTAAAAGAGATGGGGTTCGAGGAGACCACGCCGATCCAGGCTCAGTCGATCCCGGCGGTGATGAGCGGCAGGGATGTGATCGGACAGGCACAGACAGGAACCGGCAAGACGGCTTCTTTCGGGATCCCGCTGCTGCACAAGGTGGATCCGGGAAGAAAAAAAACGCAGGCCGTTATCCTCTGCCCGACCAGAGAACTGGCCATCCAGGTGTCCAATGAATTACATAATCTGGCAAAATATCTGCACGGCGTGCGGATCCTGCCGATCTACGGCGGACAGGATATCAGCCGCCAGATCCGTTCCTTAAAGGGCGGCGTGCAGATCATTGTGGGCACCCCGGGACGGGTGATGGATCATCTGCGCCGGAAAACCATCCGCTGCGATGAGGTGGACACGATTGTTCTGGACGAGGCGGACGAAATGCTGAATATGGGATTCCGGGAGGATATCGAGACGGTGCTGGGGTATCTGCCGGAGGAACATCAGACGGTGCTTTTTTCCGCCACCATGCCGAAGGAAATCCTGGATATCACCAAGCGTTACCAGAAAGACGCGGTGACGATCAAGGTGGTGAAAAAAGAGCTGACCGTGCAGAATATTGAGCAGTATTATTTCGATATCCGCCGCAAGGACAAGTTAGATGTGCTGACCCGGCTGCTGGATGTGTATGATCCCAAGCTGTCCCTGATTTTCTGCAACACCAAACATATGGTGGACGAGCTGGCCAATGAGCTGCAGAACCGGGGCTATTTTGCGGAGGGGCTTCACGGGGATATGAAGCAGCAGCAGCGCGACCGGGTGATGAAGAATTTCCGCAGCGGCAAGACCGAGATCTTAGTAGCCACCGATGTGGCGGCCCGGGGAATCGACGTGGATGATGTGGAGGTGGTATTTAATTACGACCTGCCGCAGGATGACGAATACTATGTGCACCGGATCGGCAGAACCGGGCGTGCCGGGAAGACCGGAAAAGCATTTTCCTTTGTGAAGGGCAAAGAAGTCTATAAGCTGAAAGAGATCATGCGTTACTGCAAGACCCGGATCTATGCGCAGCCGATCCCTTCCAAACAGGATGTGGAGGAAGCACGGTGCGATAAGATCATGGAGCAGCTGGATCAGATCATGGAGGAAGTGGATCTGACCAAGATGGTGAACCTTTTGGAGGAACAGATCAACAACGGCGATTACACAGCCATGGATCTGGCGGCGGCCTTTCTCTATCAGGCGCTTGGGAAAGCGGATCAGGACAGAGGACGCCAGGAGGATTTCAGCTTTGACGATACCGGGGCGGAAGAGGGCATGGTGCGTCTCTTTATCAATATCGGCAAAAAACAGCATGTGCGTCCCGGTGATATTTTAGGCGCGGTAGCCGGGGAGTCCGGTATGCCGGGCGGCCTGGTGGGAGCCATCGATATGTATGACAGCTATACCTTTGTGGAGGTTCCGCGTGAGTACGGCATGGCGGTGCTCCAGGCGATGAAGCATGCGAAGATCAAAGGAAAATCGGTGAATGTGGAGCCGGCAAACGCCAAGTAGAAGGAGGATCCGGACACGAAAAACAGGCGGATGAAAGAAAAAGGAAAGAAAAGAACAGTAGGGGCAGTGTGGATCGCAGCGCTGGGGTTTCTCATCGGCGCAGGCAGTATCCATACTGCCCTTTCTTTCTGGAAAAAATTGCCGGCGATGTATGCGGTGGAAACCGGGCAGGAGGAGCAGATAACAGGCGTGCCTCCGCTCTGGAAGGGGATAGCAGCCGGGACGGAAGCGGAGACATCCGAAGGGTACCGGTACGAAGAAGTATTTGAGGAGGTTCTGGCAGAGTATGGACAGCTGAAAGGGCTGTACTGCGAAACATACAGCAGCGCTGTCCCGGGGCTGGAGAGTACGGATTTTTCCTATACCGCCACAGATCAGATGGTTCCACAGGGAATCTGTATCGCAGGGGAATTTATGCTGATCACGGCGTATGATAAAGAGAAGGAGCACAATTCGGTGATCTATATCCTCTCCAATGAAGATCCCACAGAGCGGGAATTTCTGGCAGCACTGATCCTGCCGGATCAGAATCATGTGGGAGGGATCACCTGCGACGGCAGCAGGGTCTGGATTGCGAAGAGCACCACCGGATACCTCAGCGTGATTTCGCTGGAACGGATCCGGGAGGCGGCAGCGTCCGGGGAGGAAACGGTTTTTCTGGGGGACTACGATGCCCAGCTGTACTGCGGGGTGACGGCCTCCTTCGTCAGTTACCAGGATCAGCGGCTCTGGGTGGGGACAAGCAAATCCTTTTTCACGAAGCAGGGGGAGCTGACGGTGTTCCGGATGCTGGAGGAGGGGAACCGGATCCGGCTGGTGCGCCAGTTTGTGATGGAAATCCCGCTTCACGCCCAGGGAATTTCTTTCCTGCAGGAGGGAGGACGGAACTATTTGCTCTTAAATACTTCATACGGACGGTTCCGGGACTCTGCCCTGTATGTGTATGAAGCCTTTGTCAACGACCGGCGGGTCATCCTGCGGGGGCGGCTGAAATACACGTTTCCGCCGATGGTGGAGGAGCTGGTCAGCGATGGAGCCTATACCTACTGCCTGTTTGAATCGGCGGCCACCTGTTACAGCACGGTGGAGGGGATGAAATGCCGGTATCCGGTGGACCGGGTCTGCGCGCTGGAAAACCGGAAGATCGTTGCAGGGTAGGGATTCCGGTTCATTTTCAGATGAATTTTTCGGAGGGACGCTGTATAATGGAAAACGTCCAAAAGGGCGGAAGCGGTCTGCTTCCCGGCCGGAGGACTGTATGCAAAAGGATCAATAGAACAGAAAAACGGAGGATATGATGAGAACGAATCTTGATTTGGATACCTGGAACCGGAGACATCTGTTCCGCTCTTATCTGGGGACGGATTTCCCGTATGTCAACATCGGCTGTGAACTGGATATTACAAAGCTGTACCGCTATGTAAAAGAAGAGGGGCTTTCCCTGTATTTTTCCCTGATCTACGCGGCCACAAAGGCGGCGGATGAGATCGAAAATTTCCGCTACCGTTTTGAGGGGGAACAGCCCTTTGTCATCGACCATAACACTGCTTTCGCGACGCACCTGATCCCCGGGGAGGATCTGTTTACCATGGTGGAGTGCGAGGATTATCCCACGCTGAAAGAATTCGCGGAAAAGAACCGGGAAAGGGCGGATATCCCGCATCCGGAGAGCGGCCTGTATCAGATGAAAGGCAGAATGGACTTCATTAATTTTACCTGTATTCCCTGGGTGCATTATACCCACTTTGTGCGGACGATCAAAGAGGACGGCGTGGACTGCAACCCGAAGATGAGCTTCGGCAAGTACATCAAAAAGGACGGACGGGTGCTGATTCCCTTCTCCTCCCAGACCCATCACGGACTGACAGATGGCTATCATGTGGGGATGTTTTTCCAGCGGCTGGAGGAATACCTGGGAGATGAGGGCTGGAAATAGAATCGTGGGGACAGAATGCCGCTGGCAGGAACAGACACTATGGCTCAGAAAAAACGCCCTGAACCGGAACATGACTCCGGATCAGGGCGTTTCTGGAGAAAAGCGGGGAGGTTACTCCTCCTCGAACATATCCTTGCCGAGACCGCAGGTGGGGCAAACCCAGTCCTCCGGAACGTCCTCCCAGGCTGTACCGGGAGCAACGCCGTTGTCCGGATCGCCGACAGCGGGATCGTATACATAGCCGCAGGGGCAAACATATTTCTTCATATAAGTTATCCTCCTTTCCTTGATACTGGCATTTTGCCTGTCCACATATCCTGTTCAGGATTTGCTTTCTGCGTTTATCTTAGCATAACTTATCTTCACTTACAACAGGAAGTTTCCGGTAGTCCCGGGCGGACATGCCGGTTTCTTTTTTGAAGATCCGGCAGAAATAGTTGTAATCCGTAAAACCGCACTGCTCGGAGATGGCGGAAACGGTCAGGGAAGTCTCTGACAGAAGCTTTTGCGCCTGGCGGATCCGCATGCGGCGGATATAACGGGCGATGCTGCAGTGCAGAAACTGTGAAGAATATTCGTACAGCTTTCTGCGGCTGACATTCAGATGGCGGCACAGGGCGTCAACGGACAGGTCGCCGGTCAGGTGGGAGAGAATATATTCGTTGATCCTGTTCTCAAAATTCAGCCGCTGGACGGTGATCAGGTTTTTGTAGAGAATGTAGGAAATGCAGGATTCCATGATCTGGGCGGCCGCCTGGATCTGCTGATCGGAATGGAGCGGGATATCCGCTGCGGCTTCCTCCCAGTCGATATCTGCAATGCCTTCCTTTTGCAGGGCGGACTGGATCTGGCTGTGCAGCTCCCGGCGGGAGGGGGCGTTGGAAATCTGCCCCAGCATCAGATAGCCGATCACCGTCCCGTCCGCAATGATGGGGGCGGTGGCCTCGATCAGCCCGGCGTGGCAGGTATAGATGACGCATTCCCCGGATTTGCGGGAGGCCTCAAAGGAGGCCAGGTCAGAGCAGCGGCACTGGGCAAGTCCTTTGGGAGAAGTCCGGATCTTCTGGCAGAAGCGGATGTCCCCGGCGGGATAGTGGGCCACTGACTGGCATTCGTCGTCATACAGGGAAAACAGCATCCCCGTGAGGATGTGGAAATTTTTCAGGAGTTTGTGCAGTTCTGCTTTATTGTATTTCAGTGTAGGCATAGACGTCCTTTCCCGGGAGGTACCGATTCCCGTCCCTGTATGATTTCGCTGCGGTTTCCTGTGCCCTCATTATACATGAAAAAAGAGAAAATATCGATACGAATTTACAGTGTTTGAAATAAAAATACCTATATTTTTGGCGGGAGTAATAGTACACTGCAAAAAGGAGGGAGGATTCGGGATGAAAAGAGACGTAGTTGTGGATATGACGAAAGGGAAAATTGCGCCGCAGATTTTAAAATTTGCCATGCCGGTTCTTTTGGGGCTGATTTTCCAGAGGATTTATAATTTTGCGGATTCCTGGATCGTGGGACATTTTCTGGGTGACAACGCCCTGGCGGCGGTCAGCGTGGCCGGCGTGGGCATGTACCTGGTTTTTTCCCTGATCATCGGACTGACCACCGGTGTGACGGTGGTGATGTCCCAGTATTATGGGGCAAAACAGGAAGAAAAAGTGGTTGAGACGTTTTTCTCCTCTATTTATATAGCGCTGGGTATGACTGTCATTGTGACGGTAGCGGGGACGCTGCTTTCCAGGCCGCTGCTGATCCTGCTGCAGACGCCGGAAGAGGTTCTGGCGGAGGCGGTCTGGTATCTGCAGATCATCTGCCTCGGTTCTGTGGGGACGATGCTGTACAACTGGATTTCAGCCGTGCTCCGGTCCCTGGGAAATTCGATTGTGCCATTGGTTTTCCTGGGGATTTCCAGCGCGCTGAATGTGGTTCTTGATATTTTGTTTGTGGCGGTGATCCCTATGGGCGTAGGCGGGGCGGCGTTTGCGACGGTGCTGGCGCAGCTGATTTCCGGCGCGGCCTGCCTGGTATATGCCTGGAAGATCCTTCCCATGCTGCGTTTCCAGCGGGCAAAGATGCGGCTGAACCGTTTTATCGGGAAGCAGATGCTGGTATACGGGCTCCCGGCGGCGCTGCAGATGAGCATTATTTCCATCTCGGATATGACGCTGCAGGCGGTGGTCAATACATACGGAACCACCCTGGTTGTGGCTTACGGCGTCTGCGTAAAGGTGGAGGGTCTGGGTATGCAGGTGGGAGATGCCCTGGGGACGGCGCTGGGCACCTTTACCGGGCAGAATACCGGCGCCCGGAATATTCCCCGGATCAAAGCCGGATTCCGCACTGTGTTTGGCATCAACGCCATCGGATATGCGATCGTATCGCCCATTATCTTTATCCTGGCGCCCCAGATCATGCGCCTGTTTACAGATAACCAGGAGGCCATCGGATATGGCGTGGAATATATGAGGATCTTCTCGCCGTTCCTGATCGGCGTGGGTATCCTGGTATTGTTCCATAACCTGCTGCGTTCGGTGGGAGATGTGAAGATCACCATCTGGATGGGAATCAGCGAGGTGATCACCAGGATCGGTTTCGCGTTCCTGTTCTCCTGGCTCTGGGGATATCACGGACTCTGGTTTGTTTCGCCCATCACCTGGTGGTGCGCGGCCGGGGTAGGCGCTCTGCGGTATATCAGCGGCGTCTGGCAGCGCAAGATAAAAGAATAAGGAATATACAAAGAGGACAGGCAACCGGAATCGCCTGTCCTCTCTGGTTATGAAAAAGAAAATCTTAGCCGAAGTATCTCTTCAGAAGTCCTGCAAATGCTTTGCCGTGACGTGCCTCATCGCGGGCCATCTCATGAACGGTGTCATGGATCGCGTCAAGGTTTGCGGCTTTCGCGCGTTTTGCCAGGTCAAACTTGCCTGCTGTTGCGCCGTTCTCAGCAGCGACACGCATCTCAAGGTTCTTCTTGGTGCTGTCGGTAACAACTTCGCCCAGCAGCTCAGCAAATTTCGCAGCGTGCTCAGCCTCTTCGTAAGCGGCTTTCTCCCAGTAAAGGCCGATCTCCGGATAGCCTTCTCTGTGAGCAACACGTGCCATCGCAAGATACATACCAACCTCAGAGCACTCGCCCTCGAAGTTTGCTCTTAAGTCAGCCAGGATGTCCTCGCTCACGCCCTGAGCAACGCCTACCACATGCTCAGCAGCCCATGTCATCTCGTCCTCTTTCTGCTCTACGAACTTCTCAGCCGGCGCCTTACATACCGGGCAGAACTCCGGAGCTGCGTCTCCCTCATGTACATAACCACATACAGAACATACAAATTTTTTCATGATTTTCGTTTCCTTTCTTTAAGAATAGATTTGAAATATAAAATCAGTTGCATCACAACTGGATTTATCCTTTCAGGATGCGCATTCCATACAGCCGGGGCAGATCCCGTGAAACAGAATGGAATGCCCTGTTACCTTTCCGGGAAAGGATCTCCCGGCAATCTCATCCAGATCGCTCACATCCTCCATTTCCAGATCAATCACGCTGCCGCAGCAGTCGCAGCTGAAATGGACATGGGGCTCCGTCCTGGCGTCAAACCGGTCCGGGCCGTCGGGGGTGGAGATCTTCTGGATCTCGCCCATGTCCGCCAATAAGGATAAATTGCGGTAAACGGTGGCGAGGCTGATCTTGGGAAAATCCCGGCGAATATTCATATAAACAGTCTCGGCTGTGGGATGATCCTGCCGTGTCATTAAAAACGCGTGAATGCAGTCGCGCTGTTTACTGTGTTTAATCATAGTTCGCCTCACTTAATAACGATAATGATTATCAATTTCAAGATCATTATAATACATTTCGGGAAAATGTCAATAAGATTATCCGTATTTTTTCAATTTTTTATTCATACTATTTAAGGAAGAATCAGAATTGACAGGGAGGAAAAGGATGCCGTCTTACAGACGTTTTGTTACATATCTGTTTCAGTATGAAAACCAGGAGAGAAATCAGAACTGCGGATTTGCCAAAATCGAGGTGCGGCAGGGACAGTGCAGGATGGAGCTTCAGCTGCGGGGCGTTCCGGACGGCGCGGGCGAAGTGTACCTGCTGACCGGCCCGGGGAATGACATCTGCGGGATCCGGATCGGGGAACTGCAAATCCGCAGCGGCGCAGGCAGGCAGACCTTTGTGTTTGCGGCAGATGCTGTGGGGGATACGGCGTATGGCCTGGATGATATGAAAGGGATCTATCTGTCAGAGGAAGGGGGCCGTTTTGCCGCCAGCCAGTGGGGCGATGAGGCGCTGGACTGGGGAAGCTTCCATCTATATGAAGAATCAGAAAACGGAAAGGCACATGCAGAAACGGAACCGGAGGAAACGCCGGAGACAGAACCAGAAACCGTCCCGGAACAGGAGGGGGACTCCGAAACCGGGCAGCAAAAAGAGCCGGAACCGGAAACCGGGGCGGAAATCCACGCAGCTCAGACGGCGGCGGCAGAGGCGCCCGCGAGGGGAGGCAAGATCGCGGCTGTCCGGGAGCCTGCCTGGGAACAGCAGTGGAAACGGTTTGCAGCGGCGCATCCGGTGTTCTGTCCATTTGACGAGGCGCAGGATATTTACGCGGTAAAAATGGATCTGCGGGATTTTAAGATCTTGCCGAAAGAATATCTGCCGCTGGCGAATAACAGCTTTCTGCTTCACGGCTATTTCAATTATAAATTCCTGCTGTTCGGGTATATGGGGGAGCAGGAGAAAAAATGGTTTTTAGGAGTGCCCGGGGTATTCCAGAATCAGGAGCAGCTGCTGGCCGGTCTGTTCGGGTTCGGGGAATTCCGCACCAAGCATATGACAAAACAGAAAACCGGGGAGTTCGGTTACTGGTACCGTTATCTGGGCTGAGACCGTATGGTTACTGTGAACGGAGTGAGCAGCAGCACGGTATGCTGCGTAAAACAGGAAGGGCGGATTTGGGGATGGTATACCGTCAGTGAAATGTGATATACTACAGATGAATATTTTACAGGCGGGATAAGGATATGGAACAAAAGGAAAAATACATGAAGCAGGCAATCCGGCAGGCGAAAAAGGCGTATGCGCTGGGGGAGGTGCCGATCGGCTGCGTGATTGTCTGTGGGGATAAAATCATTGCCCGGGGGTATAACCGGCGCAATACAGATAAAAATACGCTGTCGCACGCGGAGATCACCGCGATCCGCCGGGCCAGCAAAAAGTTAGGAGACTGGCGGCTGGAGGGCTGTACGATGTATGTGACCCTGGAACCCTGCCAGATGTGCGCCGGGGCGCTGGTGCAGGCGCGGATCGACCGGGTGGTGATCGGCTGCATGAATCCCAAAGCCGGCTGCGCCGGGTCGGTTCTGAATCTTTTGCAGATGACCGGGTTCAACCACCAGGTGGACGTGGAACGCGGCGTCTTAGAAGAAGAATGTTCGCAGCTTTTGAAACAGTTCTTCCGGGAACTGCGGGAGCGGAATAAAAAGGAAAAGGCGCAGAAACGGGAACAGGGTGAAGAGAAAAACGTTTACTGAAATTTAAGAAAGGAAATCTGTTCACAATCCTGCGAAGTGTGGTATAATGTGAACACTTAGTGAATGCGAGCCGGAGGCGAAGCATGAACTTAGTGAGAACGCGAGTGATTGTTTTGGATTTTAGGAGGAAGCGTCTCTTTGAAGATAACAGAACAGGAACCTGAAAAGCAAAACTGGACGGAAGAAAAGCGCCCGCAGCCAGGGAAAAATGCCTGGGATATCCGCCCCTATCTGGCGGTTGGCCTTACGGTTGTCCTGGTCGTTCTGGTGTGTCTGGCGATTTTCTTTTTTATCTTCCGTTTTCAGGGATTTGCAGATGGGATTGCGCAGGTGATCGACAGCATACAGGCGGTGATCATTGGCTTTATCCTGGCATATTTGCTGAATCCGGTCATGAGATTTTTTGAACGGATTTATACGAAGAAGCTGTTTGCAAAGAACGGACGGCTGAAAAACCGCCGCCGCCTGATCCGCAGTCTGGCGGTTGCTACCGCCATGGCAATTTTCCTGACGCTGATTTTTGTTTTGGTCATGCTTTTGGTGCCGCAGTTAGTGGTCAGTATCCAGGAGTTGGTGCTGACGATGGGCGATAAGATGGACGCCCTGATTTCCTGGGTGCAGCGGCTGGTCAATAACAGCGAGCTGGAGGGACAGATAGAAAGTCTGGCGGAGGAAGGATTTGCCGCGCTGGAAACATGGCTGAGCGAACAGATCCTGGACAATGGCACAGACCTGATGACACAGCTTACGACTGGAGTTGTCAGTGTGGTGAAAACGATCTTCAATATCATTGTGGGTATGATCGTTGCCGTGTATGTGCTGATGACAAAAGAGCGCTTTGTGGGACAGGCTAAAAAAGTCATCTATGCCATCTTCCGCCCGAAGGCAGGCAATGTGATTATGGAGGTACTCCGCAAAGCAGATGAGGTGTTTATCGGTTATTTTATCGGATATATCATAGATTCGATGATTGTCGGGTGTATCTGTTTTGTGGTGATGAGCATCATTGGCCTTCCCTATGCGCCGCTGATCAGCGTGATTGTGGGAGCCACAAACATCATCCCTTATTTTGGCCCTTATATCGGGGCGATCCCCAGCGCGATACTGATCTTCCTGGTGAATCCGATCCAGGCGATTTATTTCCTGATTATGATCTTAGTGATTCAGCAGGTGGACGGCAATGTGATTGCGCCGAAGATCGTGGGGGATTCCACCGGACTCTCCCCGTTTTGGGTGGTTTTTGCGATCCTTTTTATGGGAGGATGCTTCGGCATAGTGGGAATGGTATTCGGCGTGCCGGTATTTGCGATGATCTATTATCTGGTGAAGCGCATTGTGGATCATTTCCTGCTGAGGAAAAAGCTGCCGGCTGACACGCGGAAATATGTGAAGCTGGATCATGTGGATGCAGAGACAAATGAGATCAAAGAACGGACGCAGGAGGAGAAATCCGTCCTGCAGTCTGTAAAACACAGGAAAAAGAAGAACAAAGAAGAAAAATAACAGTACGTATGAGGTGACACCGTGGATAAATACGAGTATCAGTTAAAGCTGGATCAATTGAAAAATCTGGTGGCCGCGGAGGATTATGAGACAGCCGCGGAGATCGCGAATTCCATTAACTGGAAAAAAGTACGGAATTCCAAGACCCTGACGATGGTTGCGGATGTGTATGAGAAAATGGGGCAGTATGACGCCTGCCGGGATGTGCTGCTGCAGGCGTATGACCATTCATCGATTGGAAGAAATATTGTGAGGCGTCTGGCAGAGGTGGCCATCAAGGCCAAGAACGTGTCGGAGGCGGAGGAATATTATCATGAATTTCTGGAGATTGCCCCGCATGATAACCAGAAATATGTGCTGGCATATAAGATCAGCTGCCTGAAGGACGCGCCGCTTACAGACCGGATCGCCGTGCTGGAGGAGCTGAAGGAAAAGGAATACACAGAAGTGTGGGCCTATGAGCTGGCTGCGCTTTACGGCCAGGCCGGTATGCGTGAGAAATGTGTGGAGACCTGCGACGAGCTGATCCTCTGGTTCGGGGAAGGCGAATATGTGGAAAAAGCCCTGGATCTGAAGCGGAGCTTCCAGCCCCTTACCCCGGCGCAGGAGAAGAAGTACCAGAAGTTCCGTTCCCAGAAAGGGATTGTGGAGATTAACATTCCCAAAAAGGTGGAGGCCAGGATTTCCGAAGACAACGGGCTGCCGGAGCTGACGGTGACCGCCAGCAAATTCAACACGCAGAACCTGCAGGAAGAGCTTGCCAGGAGCATGCAGCAGATTATGAACGCGACAGAAAAAGAGACTGTCAGCGATACGATGGACAACATCAAAAAGATTGTCAACGACATTCCCTATCTGAATGCTGACCCGGAGCAGGAGGAAGCGCCTGTTTTTGATAAGGAAAAGATCAACGAGAAGGTGGACGCAAGCCTGAAAGAGGATTTCCGGGAGATGCTGGGGGAAGAATCCGACGGCCAGATCAGCCTGCAGATTCCGGAGGATACGGCCCGGGAGCAGCAGGTAGAGGGTCAGATGAGCATTGAGGAAGTGCTGACGGAGTGGGAGAAGACAAAACGGGCGGCTGAGGCGGCCATCGCAGCCGCAGAGCAGAAAAAGCTGGATATGGCGAAGGAGCAGGCGCTGAGCGAGGCCAGTGAAATTATGAACCGGCTGAAGGCGCTGTTCCCGGTACTTTCCGCAACCCCCGGGGAGGATATTCCGGAGAAGCCGGAGACTGTGGCTGACACGCTGATTCCCAGCGAGGAGGAAAAGAAGGCGATGGCAGCAGCTGCGGCATCCGCAGCGGAAACGGGACAGGACGGGCAGCCGGAAGCGGCAATGCCTGCCGGCGGGGAGCCGGAAGCAGCCGCGGCGGAGGCCGCAAGTACCTGTGAGGAGACAGCGGATCCGGAGGCTGCGGATGAAGCGGCGGAAGTGCCGGAAGCAGCCGTGGAGCTGGAGGCAGAACCGGAAGCGCCGGAAGCAGCCGCGGATACAGAGGCGGAACCGGAGATGCAGGATGAAACTGCGGATACAGAGGCGGAACCGGAGATGCCCGGCGAAACCGCGGATACACAGACAGAATCCGCTGTTTCGGAGACGGATCAAGCCGCAGAGACAGACGGGGAGTCTCTTTCCGGGGATGCGCAGGATACCAGGGAGATGCCGGATCTTTCTGCAGCTGCGCTGCAGACGCAGGCAGCGGAGGAGACCCCGGCGGCCAGATTTGAAGAGCCTTCCGGGGATGAGGAATTGGAGAAGCTTCTGGCGACAGCGACCCGCGTGATGATGGAAAATTCCAATGTGGAGGTTCCTGTCAGCGGGGGACGGCCCGCAGAAGAGAAACAGGAAGAGGAACAGGAAAACCTGCCGGAGATCCAGCCTGCGGAGGAGATCCCGGAGGAGGAGCCCGCAGCCCGGGGCACAGCGGCGGACGCAGAGCCGGAAGAGGAGATCCTGACGGAAGAAGACCGGGAATTGTTTTCTTATTTCCTTCCGGTACCCGGTATGGAGGAACAGATCGTCCAGATCCTGCGGGATGCGAAAAAATACAAAGGGACATCGATCACCTCCCTGCGCGGCAACCTGATCGTGCAGGGTGAGGAGGGAAGCGGCAAGACGGTGCTGGCCACCAGCCTGATCAAGGCGATCCAGAAAATCGTGGGAAATGAGGACGCCAAAATTGGCAAGATCAGCGCGTCGGCGCTGAACCGCAAGGATTTCGCGGCGCTGGTTCCGAAGATTGCCGGAGGATATCTGATTGTAGATAAGGCCGGGGAACTGACAGAAGAGACCGCTGTCCGGATGTCAAAGGTGATGGAGCGCAACACAAAAGGGATGGTTGTGATCTTGGAGGATGACAGCGCGGGGATCAAAAAAGCGCTGAACCTGGATTTCTCCTTTTCCAAGAAATTCACAGGAAAGGTAAAGATTCCGATCTTCACCATCGATGAGCTGGTTGATTTCGGCAAGTCCTATGCGCATGAGATGGAGTGTGTGATTGAGGAAATGGGTGTGCTGGCCCTTTATAACCGGATCAACAATATCCAGAAGTTAGAGCGGGCTACGACGCTGGCCGAGGTCAAGGAGATTGTGGATCAGGCGATCGAGAGCGCGGAGAGCGGCGGGCTGAAAAAGCTGTTTACCAAAAAGTATGATGAGAATGACTATCTGATTCTTCGCGAGAAGGATTTTGAACAGTAAACATAAAGGAGGATATTTTTATGGGGAACATTACAGAGTATGATATGTATCTGTTCGGAACAGGGGTGCATTACGACATCTATAAAAAGTTAGGGGCGCATCCGGACCGGGAGGGAAGGAAAAACGGCGTGAGATTCGCGGTATGGGCGCCCAATGCGAAGAAAGTATGGGTGATCGGTACATTTAACGACTGGGATGAGACGGCGGATGAGATGAAGCGCCTGGAACCCAATGGGATTTATGAACTGTTTGTTCCGAAAGCAAAAAAGGGGGATCTCTATAAATATCTGATCCTGACAAAGGACGGGAATAAGCTTTACAAGGCGGATCCCTATGCCAATTACGCGGAGCTGCGTCCGGGGACGGCCTCCTGCGTGACGGACATCACAAAGCTGAAATGGACTGATGACGTATGGATGAAGAACCGCGCGGAGACGGAAGATCTTTTTGAAAAGCCCATGAATATCTATGAAGTTCATCCGGGCTCCTGGAAACGGCATGAAGGATATGAAGAGGACAATGGTTTCTATACATACCGGGAAATGGCTGTGGAGCTGACGAAATATGTCCGTGAGATGGGGTATACCCATGTAGAGCTGATGGGGATCGCGGAGCATCCGTTTGACGGCTCCTGGGGATATCAGGTGACCGGATACTATGCGCCGACTTCCCGCTACGGTACGCCGGAGGATTTTGCCTATATGGTAAATTACCTTCACAAGCATAAAATCGGCGTGATCCTGGACTGGGTACCCGCGCATTTCCCCAGGGATGCCCATGGTCTGGCGGAGTTTGACGGCACCTGCTTATATGAGTACGCAGATCCCAGGATGGGTGAACATCCGGACTGGGGAACCAAGATCTTCGATTATGGCAAGACAGAGGTGAAGAACTTCCTGCTGGGCAGCGCCCTGATGTGGGTAGAACAGTTCCATGTGGACGGACTCCGCGTGGATGCGGTTGCCTCCATGCTGTATCTGGACTATGGCAAGCAGGATGGCCAGTGGGTGGCGAACAAGTACGGCGGCAAGGAGAACCTGGAAGCCATTGAGCTGTTCAAACACCTGAATACGCTGATCCGGGGAAGAAACCCCGGCGTGATGATGATCGCGGAGGAGTCCACCGCATGGCCGCAGGTGACGGGCAATGTGGCGGACGGCGGCCTGCATTTCACTTATAAATGGAATATGGGCTGGATGCACGATTTCCTGGATTATATGAAGCTGGATCCCTATTTCCGGAAGGATAATCATAACAAGATGACCTTCGCCATGACATATGCTTACAGCGAAAAGTATATCCTGGTACTTTCCCATGACGAGGTGGTACATCTGAAGTGTTCCATGTTAAATAAGATGCCGGGACTGGGGATTGATAAGTTCCGGAATCTGATGTGCGGCTATACCTTTATGATGGGACATCCGGGCAAGAAGCTTCTGTTCATGGGCGGCGAGTTCGGGCAGCTGCGTGAGTGGAGTGAAAAACGGGAGCTTGACTGGGAGCTTCTGGAGCAGCCGGAGCATCTGCATCTGCAGAATTTCGTGAAGGAGCTGAACCATCTGTACACCAGATATCCGGCGATGTATGAGTTAGATGACCAGACAGACGGTTTTGA
This sequence comes from uncultured Lachnospiraceae bacterium, assembly GCA_944380065.1. Lineage (GTDB taxonomy): Bacteria > Bacillota > Clostridia > Lachnospirales > Lachnospiraceae > Eubacterium_I. The sequence goes on along the minus strand of CALWGM010000022.1, from coordinate 18,907 downwards.
GTGGATCAACGCCAACGACGCTTACCGCAATATTTTCAGTTTTGTGCGCCATGGCAAGAGCGGCAGGAACAATCTGCTGTTCGTGATCAATTTCTCTCCCATGGAGCGGACGGATTACCGTGTGGGCGTGCCGAAAAAGAAAAAATATACGCTGATCCTGGACGGTGACGAGGAGCGTTTCGGCGGGAACGGAAGAGAAAAACCGGCGGTTTATATGGCGGAAAAGAAGGAATGTGACGGCAGGGACTTCTCCTTCGCCTATGAACTGTCTCCCTACGGAATTGCGGTATTTAAATTCTGAGAAAAGAGAATAACGGCGGCAGCCGGATCAGAGAACCGGCATACGCTGTGGAGAAAGATAATATGGCGGCAGGTTTGCTGCCATATTATTTTATGAGACGCGGAGGAAGAGCATCCTGCCGCTGCGGCGGCAGAGGAGGGACAGGAGAAAAATGGATACGATTTTACATACTTTATCCCAGCTGGATGGGCAGACACTGTTGTTTATACAGGATCATCTGCGGTTTGAGGAACTGAACCCGTTTATGATCCGTTTTACAAATTTAGGCGAGTTCGGGCTGATCTGGATCATAATCACGGTTCTGCTGCTGATCCCGAAAAAATCCCGCCGGGCGGGAATCTGTTCTGCGCTGGCGCTGGTGGCATCGCTCTGCGTGACCAACTTTTTCCTGAAAAATTACGTGGCGCGGGTGCGTCCTTACGAGGTGGTGGAGGGACTGACCAGCCTGCTGGGACCGGTGGGGGAGTGGTCCTTCCCTTCCGGACACGCTTCCTCCGGGTTTGCGGCTGCGGCAGCCATTTACAAGAGCAGGCCGAAACGGGTGGGAGTTCCCTGTATCATTTTAGCGGCGCTTTTAGCCTGGTCCCGCCTGTATGTGGGCGTCCATTATCCGTCGGATGTGATCGGGGGCGCCATCATCGGCGCGCTCCTGGGACTGATTGTTTTCTGGATTTTCGGCGAGCGGGAATATAAACGGAAAGCACAGCGGGCGCGGAGAAGAAGGCGGTGACGGGCAGAGACAGACCGCCGGTTTGGGCAGAGGAAACAGGCCGGCGGCAGGATTAGAAAGGAAGGGATGCAAATATGCGGCTGATCCATTGTGCGGATCTGCATCTGGATGCGAGGATGACCGCTAACCTGACAGCAGAAAAGGCAAGAGAGCGCCGGCGGGAGCTACTGCTGACTTTTGTGCGCCTGGTGACATATGCTTCGGAACATCAGGTGGAGGCGATTCTGATATCCGGCGACCTGTTTGATACCAGAAAGGTTTCTTCCGGAACCAGAAATGCCGTTTTGGAAGCAGTCAGCAGTCATCCGGAGATTACTTTTTTCTATTTAAAAGGAAATCACGATACCGATTCCTTTCAGATGGGATGGCAGCAGGCGCCGGAAAACCTGAAACTGTTTGGCGGCCGCTGGGTGTCCTATCCGCTGGGAGAAGATGGGGATATTGTGGTTTCAGGCATCGAGCTGTCGAAAGAAAATGAGGGGAAAGCGTGCCTTTCCCTTCCTTTTGTCTCCGGGAAGTTCCATATTGTGATGCTGCACGGACAGGCAGAGGAGACTGGGAAGAAAGAGCAGGCGGAAATCATCCGCCTGCGGGATCTGAGAAACCGGGGAATCGATTATCTGGCGCTGGGGCATATCCACAGTTACCGGGAAGGACAGTTAGACAGCAGGGGCGTCTGGTGTTATCCGGGATGTCTGGAAGGACGCGGGTTCGACGAGTGCGGCCCCCACGGTTTTATGCTGCTGGAGATCGATGGAAAATCAGGCGTCTGGTCCAGGCGGTTTGTTCCCTTTGCCCTGCGGACGCTGCACACTGTGGAGGCGGATATCAGCGGCTGCAAAAGGACGGCACAGATGGAGGAGCGGATCCGGGGGATCCTGGACGGAAAGAAGATCCCGAACAGGGATTTGGTGAAGCTGGTGCTGACAGGGGCGCTTTCTGTGGAATGTGAAAAGGATCTGCTGTATCTGGAGAAGAGCCTGGAGGCGGAGTATTATGTGATAAAGATCCAGGACCGTACCAGGATGAAGGCCGACCTGGGAACCTATCTGCTGGATGGATCTTTAAAAGGAGAATTTGTGCGTCTGGTGATGGGCGCAGAGGAGCTGTCGGAGGAAGAGCGGGGAGAGATCATACGCTGCGGGCTGCAGGCGCTTTCCGGCGAGGAGGTGGAAGTGTGAGGCTGATCGGATGCCATATAGAAAATTTCGGAAAACTGCAGGATCTGACGGTGGAGTTTACGGATGGCTGCCAGGTGTTCCGGGAGCCCAACGGCTGGGGAAAAAGCACCTTGGCTGTTTTTTTGCGGGTTATGTTTTACGGGTTTGAGGGAGAGACAAAGAGGAAAGACCTGGAAAACGAGCGGAAGCGTTTCCAGCCCTGGCAGGGCGGTGTGTACGGCGGAAGCGTCATCTTTGAAACTGCCGGAAAACGCTACTGCGCCGCCCGGGTGTTCGGGCGAAAAAGGCAGGAAGATGTGTTTGAACTGCGGGAGGCGGATACCAATCTGATCAGCCGGGATTTCTCAGAGCATTTGGGGGAGGAGCTTTTCCGGATCAACAGCGAGTCCTTTTGCAGGACTGTGTTTATCGGGCAGAATGACTGTGTGACCTGTGCCACGGGCGATATTCTTTCCCGGCTGGGGAATCTGGCCGACAATATGGAAGATCTGAATTGTTATGAGAGAGCCTCACGGATGCTGCAGGAGGAACTGAACCATCTGACGCCCGGCAGAAAAACCGGGAAGATCGCGCGGCTGGAGGATGAGGTAACCCGGCTGCAGACCGCGGTTGCAGAAGGGGCGGCGCTGCAGGACGCCATGCAGCAGTTAGGGGAACAGATTGAGCGGTGCAGGAAACGTTTACAGGAGAATCAGGGCAATCGGGAGCGTTTGGAGCAGCTGCTGGAACAGACGGGAAAAGAACAGGAACAGGCCGGCAGACGGATGCTGTATCAGCAGTTATGCGCGGAATGTGAAAACGCGGATGCGGCTGTGGAGGAAATCCGGGAGAAATTTCCGGGGGAAATCCCGGAGGAAGAAACCGTCCGCAGGCTGCTGGAGGCCTGCGGCAGGATGGAACAGGCCGCGCAGGGCATGCGGTTAGAGGGGCTGACCCGTGAGGAACAGGATCAGCTGGAAGCAGGGGCGCAGGAAGAAAGCGCCGGCAGAGAAAGCCTGCGGCGGGAACAGCGGCAGATACCGGAGGAGGCGGCGCAAAGAGGCAGAAAGAATAAGAAATGTAAGTTATTTCTGCTCTCAGGCGTGCTGTTGGCTGTGCTTGGCGGCATACTCTGTACAGAAAGGCTGCTGCCGGGCGTGCTGCTGATTGATCTGGCGATCGTACTTGCTGTTTTAGGGGCAGCCGGGAGCCGGTCCGCCTTCGGCGGAAAGCGGGCGGATACAGACAGCCGGGAGTCGGCCGTGCTGGCAATGCAGGAAGAGCTGCGGCGGGAGCGCCGCCGGCAGTATGAAAAACTGAAAGCCCGGCAGGAACGCTATGAGGGATTCTGCCGCCAGTATGTCCGGGAGAAGCAGACCATCCAGGACGGGGTCTGGGAGATGGGATATGCGCCGGCGGAGGATTTGAAGGGACAGCTGCAGAGGATCCGGGAGCTTGGGAGAGAACTGCAGTACCGGGAAAGCCGTTTCCGGGAAGCGGAGAAAAAGAAACAGGAGTTTGCACAGCAGCATCATCCGGAGATCCTTGCAGGCGCGAGGGGAAACAAAGAACTGCCGGGGGCGGCAGAACTGAACCGCAGAAGAAAGCTTCTGGAAACAGAGGCGGGGCAGCTGGGGCAGGAGCTGCGGGACAGCCAGTACCGGATGGAGGAGCTGAGGGAAACCTATGATCTGCGGATGGAGCAGAAAGAACTTTTGGGGAACGTACAGGAAAACCTGCGGGAGGCAAAGAAGAATTACCAGAAGGTGGAAAAGACCCTGAAGTATCTGGAACAGGCAAAGCGGAACCTGACGGCGCGCTACACAGATCCGCTGAGGGAGCGGTTTTCATTCTATTATCAGATGATCACAGGCGCCGCGCCGGACAATTATGCTGTGGATACGGATATCTGTCTTACGGTAAACGAGCAGGGGATGCAGAGGGATACGCGCTGCCTCAGCACGGGATATCAGGATCTGGTGGGTTTTTGCCTGCGGCTGGCGCTGGTGGATGTGATGTACCGGGAAGAAAAACCATTTCTGGTACTGGATGACCCTTTTGTGAATCTGGACGACGAGAAAATGCCCGGAGCACGGCTGCTGCTGCGGGAGGCGGCGAAGGAGTATCAGATCATCTGTTTTACCTGTTCCGGGTCAAGAGCCTGAAATTTCTGAAAAAAGGAATTGATTAAATAGGAGCAAACGGATATAATAGGGAAATGACTGAGGGCAAAAGACAAATGTTTGCCTGGCAGAGAATGAAAACAGGATGAAAGAGGTAGAGTGAGTATGTTAAAGGTTGTAAAGTTCGGAGGAAGCTCTCTGGCCAGTGCGGAGCAGTTCCAGAAAGTCGGCAATATTATCCGGGCGGATCAGGACCGGAGGTTTGTGGTTCCTTCTGCACCGGGCAAGCGTTTTGACGGAGATACAAAGGTAACGGATATGCTGTACGGATGCTATGCGGCGGCGGAAGCCGGCGAGGATTTCAGCGATAAGCTGAAAGCGATCCGTGCCAGATACGATGAGATTATCCAGGGTCTGGGACTGGATCTTTCCCTGGATGACGAGTTTGCGGTAATCGCAGAGAATTTTGCCGCGAAGGCAGGTTCTGACTATGCCGCTTCCCGGGGAGAGTTCCTGAATGGAAAGGTGATGGCCGCCTATCTGGGATATGAATTTATCGACGCGGCGTCGGTGATCCTTTTTGACGAGGATGGCAGCTTTGCCGCAGACGAGACGAATAAGCGCATGGCCAAACGTCTGGCCTCCTGTGAAAACGCAGTGATCCCCGGTTTCTACGGCGCATATGCGGACGGCCGCGTGAAGACATTTTCCAGGGGCGGTTCCGATATTACCGGTTCCATCGTAGCCAGGGCGCTGAAAGCGGACCTGTACGAGAACTGGACGGACGTGTCCGGTTTCCTGGTAACGGATCCGCGGATCGTGGAGGATCCGGCTGTGGTGGAGATGATTACCTACCGTGAGCTGCGGGAGCTTTCCTATATGGGGGCGTCCGTGCTTCACGAGGAGGCGATTTTCCCGGTACGCAAGGCAGGCATCCCGATCAATATCAAAAACACCAACCATCCGGAGAATCCGGGAACAATGATCGTGGCCACCACCAGCAAGCGGTCCAAATATACGATCACCGGAATCGCCGGGAAAAAAGGATTTGTGGCGGTGACCATCGACAAGGATATGATGAACTCTGAGATCGGTTTCTGCCGCAAGGTGCTGAGTGTATTTGAGGAGAATCAGATTTCCATTGAACATATGCCTTCCGGCATCGATACCATGTGCGTCTTAGTGCATCAGGATGAATTCCAGGAATATGAACAGGTGGTTCTGTCCGGGATCCAGCGCGCGGTAGAGCCGGATGCGATTGAGGTGGTTCCCGATCTGGCGCTGATCGCTGTGGTGGGACGCGGTATGAAAGAGACCCGCGGTACTGCAGGGCGCATTTTCTCCGCGCTGGCGCATGCGAAGATCAACTGCCGGATGATCGACCAGGGATCCAGCGAACTGAACATCATCATCGGCGTTTCCAATGATGATTTTGAAAAAGCAATCAAATCGATTTATGATATTTTTGTCCTGACCCAGATGTAAGCTGCGGCAGGCAGAAGGCGCCGGATCTGAAGAACGTACTGTGCAGATCCGGCATGCAAAAAGAGGCGTGAAATGTCCGGGACGGACCGTTCGCGCCTCTTTTTTGCCGGATGGGGCCGGCTGTCCGGGTCTATGTTAAAGCGAAGTGTCTTCCAGATATTCCCTGTAGTCGTCCTCGCAGGCGAAAAGCATGTAGCTTCCCTCCACATATCCCATATAACCGTGTTCTGTAGAATATCCTTTCATAATCGCTTCCTCACTTTCCTTTTTTTGTTGTACCCAGTATAACCCATGAGGTGTACCGGTATTGTCCCACCTGATACAGAAAAGGAGAACATTCCGGCGAAGCTGGGACGATTTCGGGACACCGGATGCGGTACAATGCAGGCAAAGAAAAGAAGAGTTCCTGCGGACAGAGGCAGGATGCAAAGGACAGAAGGAGGGAACGATATGTGGTTACTGGTGGCAGCGGTTCTTTTATTATTATTTATCTGGGTGTTTGGGGAGATTTCAGACAGGATGCCCCGAAGGAGGCACAAAAAACGGCATGCGGTAAAAAGATCATAGCGTTTTTACGCCGGGGACTGCACTGGCGCGGATCAAAAACCGGGGGTGCCCCGGCGGCTTGCAGCATCTTTCGTTTTGTGTTAAGTTAAACGTGAAAATGGGAGACGGGCAGTGGAACTATGCTCCCTGTCTCCGGGAATCGGGAGGCGTCAGCGTGCCGGCAGCACAGATCCAGAAAATGAAATTATTATATCTTATGAAAATCCTGACGGAGCGCAGCGATGAGGAGCATCCGCTGACAGCGGCAGAGCTGTGCCGGATTCTCACGCAGGAGTATGATGTGCCTGCGGAGCGGAAGTCAGTTTACCGGGATATTGCGGCCCTGCAGGAATCCGGGATGGATATTGAGCAGCGGACAGACGGGGTGCCCGGATACTATCTGGGCTCCCGTCTGTTTGAGCTGGCGGAGCTGAAGCTTTTGGTGGACGCTGTCCAGGCGTCCCGGTCCATTACCGGCAAAAAGACAGACGAACTGATCCATAAGCTGGAAAGCCTTGCCAGCCGGGCGGACGCCAGGCAGCTCCGGCAGCAGGTGTTTCTGTATCAGCGCGCCAAGACAGAGAATGAGACGGTTTATTACAATGTGGACTATATCCATACGGCGATCTATACGGATGTCCAGATCCGTTTTCAATATACAGAATGGACAAGCAGGAAGGAGATCCGTGTAAAGCGGGGCGGCGCCTTTTATGTGGTCAGCCCCTGGGCGCTGACCTGGGACGATGAGAATTATTACCTGATCGCCTATGACGCCGACGCGGATCTGCTGAAGCATTACCGTGTGGACAAGATGCAGAAGATGGAGCTTTTAGGGGAAAAGCGTCTGGGAAAAGAACAGTTTGACCATTTTGACATCGTGGCGTTTGAGAAAAAGACCTTTGGCATGTTTGGCGGCCGGGAGGAGACGGTGACGCTTCTGTGCCGGGATTTCCTGGCGGGAGTCATCATCGACCGCTTCGGGCGGGATGTGATGATGGTTCCCCAGGGGGACACCCGGTTCCGGGTAACGGTGCCTGTGGCGGTGAGCCCGCAGTTTTTTGGCTGGGCAGCCGGTCTGGGGACGGGGATCCGTATCCTGCGTCCGGAATCGGTACGGCAGGAATTCGCCGCATATATCAGGGAGATTGCATCCCTGTATGACAGGTGAAAAGGGGAAAGCGGTCCATAGAAAAACGGATCAGCCGCAGCTTTGTCTGAAAACTGCGGATGATCCGTTTTTCTATGGCTGTGTCCGGTTATATCGCGGCCTGATTTTTGTCCAGCATATCCTGGATCACATGCTGGGTCATGGTTCCCAGCGCTTTGCGGTCTTCCTTGGATAATTCCTTTGGATAGATCGGTTTGCCGTATTCCACGATCACATGGGCCGGCTTTACGTAAGGCATGTGGTTGTACAGGATCTCGCGGGAATTGGAAATCGCTACGGGAATGACCGGGCAGCCGGTCCTTTCCGCGATCTTCATGCTCCCGTTTTTAAAGGGGGCGATTTTCTGGGAGTCGCCTCTGGTTCCCTCCGGGAAAATACAGATAGAAATGCCCTTTTTGATATATTCCGCGCCCTGCAGGATCACCTTCAGGCTCTGCTTCATGTCATCACGGTTCATGAACAGGCAGTACAGGCGGCGCATCCAGATATTCAGCAGGGGAACCTTGCCCAGCGTGTCTTTGGAAATGTATCCGGTCAGACCCGGACAGAGGGCATAGGTAATAATGATATCGAAATAGCTGTTGTGGTTCGCCACATACAAAACCGCCTGGTCGGCAGGGACGTTTTCGTGGCCGATCACGGTCAGCCGTACGCCGCAGATCCTGTTGATCACACGGAATGCCCACTGAACCAGCCGCAGGCTGCTGATGTCCCGCAGATGGGGATTCTTTTTCCCGATGAGATACTCGATCCCCAGCACAGGAATCCCCAGAATGAGGTATAAAACCGCAAATCCGATTGCACAAATTGTTCTTAGCATAAAATGCTTCCTCCAAAAATGTTCATACATCAAATACCATAACATAAGATATGAAAGAAATCCACATTTTCTTTGCACAATGATAAAAGCAAACCAATGGATTGTAACATTTTCGGAATAATCCGGACAGCTGCGGAATAGAATGCTGTAAGGAATCATGAGGGAAAGTGCTTCATGAGGAAAAAAATTTATATTCTTGCAGTGGTTCTTCTGGGTATTTTCCTGGCTGGCGGCTGCAGCGTCAGGAAAGCAGGAGCCGAGAAGATCCGTGACCTGGAGTATACCGTGTTGGAGGAGACAGAAATCCCGGAAACACTGAGGAATGAAATCGAACAGAGGAAAGCGGAAGACTTCAAAATGAGCTACTGTGAGGGGGACGGCCTGTATATTGTCCGTGGATTCGGCATGCAGGAGACCGGCGGCTACAGCATACAGATGCAGGAACTGTACCTGGCGGAAAACGCCATTTATTTTGCCGCCGACCTGATTGGCCCGGAAAATGGGCAGGATGTGGAAAAAACCGTCAGTTATCCCTATATTGCAGTGAAAACGGAACGGCTGGAAGAAAATGTAGTGTTTGAATAAAGGAGGACGCAGATGGAGTTAGTAAAAACCCAGGTTCAGATGGAAAAAAAGAAAGGCGTGGTTCTGGCGCAGGCAGCCTTTGACGAGGCGTACCATTTGCCGGATTATCTGCCGGATCTTTTTTCCGTGGTACTGACCAGCCAGGAGGTACGGCTGGATGAAGTAAAATCAGGCGCAGGCCATGTGCTGGTGCGCGGGGCTATTTGTTTCAGGGTATTGTACCGGACAGATCAGAACGAGTGGAAGATCAGCAGCATGGACGGGGAAATCCCCTTCCAGGAAACGCTGGCCATGGATCAGATGAATGAATTTGATACGGTCAGGGTGGAACCATTTCTGGAAGACCTGACGGTACGGATCAACCATTCGAGAAAGCTGAATGTGCGGGCGCTCCTGGAATTGGAGGCGGCTGTTTCCCAGCGGTACGACGCAGAACTCCCGGTGGCGCTGGAGGCGGAGAAAGCACCGGAGGTCAAAATGGAAGAAAAGGAGTTTCTGGAGCTGGCATATCACGGGACAGAGCAATGCCAGATCCGGGAGGAGATGGAGCTTTCTTCCGGGAAACCCAACGCGGAACAGATTCTCTGGCAGCAGGCGCAGATTTTCGGGCTGGAAGCCCGGATGAGGGCAGGCGCAGTGGATATTCAGGGGGAAATCCGGGTGTTCCTTATTTATGTGGGGGAAGAGGGCGGCCTGCAGTGGTTTTCGGGGAAAACGCCCTGCCAGTGTACGTTTGAAATTCCGGAAGCAGACAGCGGCCTGATCCCGTATGTGACGGTAAGGCCGCAGAACCTGAAGTGCAGCCTGGGAAACGACAGTGACGGGGAAGCAAGGATGATCCTGACAGAGGCAGATCTGCGGGCGGATATTTGCCTGTACAGGGAAGGAAAACAGGAAGTGGTCTGCGACGCCTATGCGCTGGACTGCCATCTGAATCTGGAAAAGGAAGCCGTGCCGCTGATGGGGCTGCGCATGAAGAATGAATCCCTCTGCCAGGTGAGCGAAACGCTGAAGATCCAGAATCCGGATCAGGATATCCTGCAGATCTGCGCCGGATTCGGAAGCGCGGAGATCAGCCGCAGGGAGACGACAGACCAGGGAATCTTCGTGGAGGGCGCCGTGAAGGTGCAGCTTCTCTGTCTGACCGGCAGCGACCAGATGCCGGTGGAAGCGATGGAAGAGGCGATCCCGTTTCAGTACACCGTCGAGATCCCCGAAATTACGCCCCAGGATCAGGCGGAACTGCAGTATTCCCTGAAATCTCTTTCCTTCCAGATGAAAAACAGCCGGGAGGCGGAGGTGCAGGCCACTCTTGCGCTGCAGGCGTTTGTCACAAAATGCTCCGGGCAGGAAGTAATCTCGGGAGTCTGCAGGGAGGATCTGAAGATTGAGGAACTGAACACTCAGCCGTCCATTGTGGGGCTGACCCTGACGCCGGAGGATTCCCTGTGGAATATTGCCAAAAAGTACCATACGACAATCGAGCGGATCAAAAAGACCAACCGCCTGGAAACGGATCAGGTGACACAGGGGATGAAAATCCTGCTGATCAAGCAGCTGCCCCAGCGGGCATAAAAGCTGTACAGATTCCGGCAGATGAACCGGCGGAAATTGTAGTTTTTTGACAGGGGCGCCCGTAAGTGTTACGGAAATGTTACAAATTTTTGTGAAATGTTTCTGAAAAGTGTCTCTTTGTCTTGAAATCTATCACATTTAGTGTTATACTTTCTTTGCTGTAAGCGGACAGGTATGTTGTCCCGCAGCGGATTAGCGTATGACAGATAGAGATAGATTAGGAAAAGGCAGAGGTAAGAGACATTTTATGAAGAAGAGACTCGTAGCATTGGGACTGATTGTTGTCATGGTATTGGGCGGTACACAGATTGCAGGAGCCACCAGGCGGAGCGAAGCGCAGAGGAATCTGAATGCGGTCAACGCGCAGATCAGCGAGATTGAATCACGTCAGGCGAGCCTGCAGGCAGAGATCGATGCGGTTGATGCAGATCTGGTACAGGTTTTGATTGATATCAATACGACAAAGGCAGATATTGAAGCAAAGAAAGTAGAGTTGGCTCAGGCAGAGGCAGACCTTGCGGAAGCCAAAGCGACAGAGGAAGAGCAGTACGAATCCATGAAAGAGCGGATCCGTTATATGTATGAGAACGGAGATTCCTCTTTCCTGACTGCGCTGATGGGGGCGGACAGTTTTGCAGATGTCCTCAATAAGGTAGAGAGCTTTTCCAAAGTATATGATTATGACAGAAATCTTCTGGTAGAGTACCAGAATACGAAGCTTGAAGTAGAGAACCTGGTAAATCAGGTGGCTGAGGAAGAGGGTCAGCTGGAAGAGATCCAGCAGACACTGCAGGAGCAGCAGAAAGAGTTGGAGACCGTGAAGGCGGAGAAGAGCAGCCAGATGGATGATTTTGAGACGAAGCTGGCACAGGCACAGAGCCTTGCGGCTGAGTATGAGGCTACGATCCGCGAGCAGAATCAGGTGCTGACTTCCAGCGTGAACGGCGCCGCTACCTCTGTGAGCACAGGTACCAGCGGATCCTCCAGTGTATCCTCCCGTCCCAGCAGTTCTGCATCGGTTGGAAGTTCTTCCGGCCAGGCAGTAGCGAATTATGCATGCCAGTTTATCGGCAATCCCTATAAATGGGGCGGTACCAGCCTGACAAACGGCGCGGATTGTTCCGGTTTTGTGATGAGTGTGTACGCACACTTCGGCGTATCTCTTCCCCACAGCTCCAGCGCGATGCGTTCTGTAGGACGCGGGGTGTCTGTATCGGATATGCAGCCGGGCGATATCGTATGCTACAGCGGCCATGTAGGCATCTATGTTGGAAACAACACCATTGTGAATGCTTCCAATTCAAAGCCTTATCCGGCTGGCGGTATCAAATATACATCTGCTACATACAAGTCTATTTTAGCAGTGCGCCGCATCTTTTAGTGAATAACAGGAATCAGGACAGAGAAAAAGACGACCCGAGCGGTCGTCTTTTTTACTGAAAGTTCCATGATCCCTGGCGGCAGAAGCGGTTTCCGGCTGACGGTTTTTAAAACTGCAGGCGGACCAGAAGCTTGTCTACATAGTATTTTTTAATATGGCGGTAATGTGTGCGGATCGACTCCGCCGCTGCCTGGCTGTCGCCGGCTATAATCGCATCCAGGATTTTGCGGTGCTCCTCCTGGGAACGGGAGGCCAGGGAGGCGTCCTCTAAAACCGTCGTCATAAACCGCATCTGCTGGCAGGCGAGCTGCTCAAAGATACTTTGCAGACGATGGTTCCCGGCATATTCAACCAGCAGTTCGTGGAATTTCTGATCCCAGCGGGTGCATTGAAAAATATCTCCGGCGGCCAGAGCCTGTTCCATGTTTGCCGATACGGCGGCCAGCGCGTCGATTGCGGCCTGGGAACCCTTGGCAATGCATATATTGACGGCGTAGATCTGGTGAAGCTCAATTAAGTCATAAACCTCCAGAATGTCTTCTGTAGTAAAAGAAGAAACCACTACGCCCTTTCCGGGAACGAAGGACAGCAGGCCTTCGTGGGTCAGCTGCTGCAGCGCATTGCGAATGGGAGAGCGGCTGACATGGTAGATATCACAAAGCTTGCGCTCCACCATGACGGTGCCCGGCGGGAAGGTATTGTTTAAAATATCCTCTTTGATCTGCTGATAGGCAAGCATTTGCTTGCTCTGGGCAGGCTGTTTGATGGTATCGTATTTATTGGTGAATCGTTCTGACACGGTGTACCTCTTTCTGTTTTTTTTAACATGAATAGTATACCAAATGAATTCCGAAAAGTAAAGGAATGAAAAACGGGCTTTTCATTTCTGTGCAACTGTGCTATGATAAAAACTGCATGTTGCACATTAAAGCGTTAAAACGTTTGAGTGATAAATTGGGAAGAGAGGAATGTTATGATAGCAAAACGTTTGCGTCAGTCGCTGGACCAATCCATCTGTATCCGTGATATTTTTGAAGAGGGAAAAAAGCTGGCTGCCATTTATGGAAAAGAGAATATTTTTAATTTTACCATTGGGAATCCCAGTGTGGAACCGCCGGCCATCGTGAATGCATCGATGAAGGAGATTCTGGATACGGAGGAGGCGCTGTCGCTTCATGGCTATACGGCCAATGTGGGATATCCGGAAGTACGTGCCTGCATTGCCGATTATCTGAACCGGAAATATGACTGTCATTATGATGAGAACGGCATCATTATGACCAGCGGCGCCGCCGCTGCCATCGTGGTGATCTGCCATACCCTGCTGGATTATGGCGATGAGGTGGTGACATTCGCCCCGTATTTCTGGGAATATAAGAGTTATGTGGAATCGGTCTATGGGAAGCTGGTTCCGGCGCTCTGCAATATGGAGACGCTGCAGCCGGATCCCGGGACGTTTGAGGCGGCGCTTTCGGAGCGGACGCGTTTTGTGCTGATCAATACTCCCAACAATCCCACCGGGGCTGTCTACACGGAGGAGTCTCTGCGGATGGTAACGGATATTCTGCGGAGGAAGCAGGAGGAATACGGGCATCCGATCTATCTGGTATCGGATGAGCCTTACCGTAAGCTGGCCTATGATATGGAGGTTCCTTATCTGACCCATTTTTATGAAAATACGATTGTGGTATATTCCTACAGCAAGGCGCTGTCGATCCCGGGAGAGCGGATTGGCTATATTGCCATGGAGCCGGAGGTGCAGGATATGGAGGATCTGTTTGCCGGTATGACTGCTTCCATGCGGTATCTGGGTTATGTCAACGCGCCCTCTCTCCAGCAGCGCATGCTGCTGAAATGTGTGGACGCCTCCGTGGATACCCGCATTTATAAGGAGACCCGCGATATCCTGTACCAGGGGCTGCAGGAGATCGGCTATACCTGTATCCATCCGGACGGGGCGTTTTATCTGTTTATGAAAGCGCTGGAGGAGGATGATTCCAGATTCTGCGAGACGGCGAAAAAGGAGCGGATCCTGATGGCGCCCGGAACGGCGTTTTACGGGCCGGGCTGGGTACGGATTTCCTATTGCGTCCCGGCGGACACTGCCCGGAAAAGCCTGCCGGCGTTTCAGAGGCTGTATGACAGATATCAGAAGTAACAGAGAAAAAGAAGCAGCTGTGTCACCGGGCAGGGCTGCTTTTTCCATGAGAAGAAACAGTTGACTTTTTTGTGTGACCCATCATACAATAGTTTTGAGTTAAGGAATACGTTTGTTTGAGGAAGCTTTTCCTTTGCGGGAAAAGGGAGATGTCTGCCGTATACGGCGGATGACGGAGGATATGTATGAAAAAAAAGAAGATCAGGAAGCGGCTTGAAAAGGCTGCGAAAGCCAGACAGATGTGCAGGATTTTTACTGCTGGTGATTCAGAAGAGGCATCCCGCTTCCTGCCCCTTGCGATCAGTGAGGAGCTGGTGTACATGATCAAGGACGGCGATCCGGAAGCTTATGGCTATTCCGTGCGGAGCCTGGATGTGATTGAAAAGGTGAAGATCGAGAAGGAAGAGGAGGCGCCGGCGGAGATGGCAGAGAAGCATGCGTCGGCAGCGCCGGAGCTGGACATTGCGGACTGGCCGTCTGTTTTCAGGAGTCTTGGGAAGTATGGCAGGGTGATTATCGTAGAGAGCGAGAAGCTTGCCAAAAAGGATGAGAGATATGCGGTGGGGAAGATTGAAAAGATCGGGCGCAGGCAGGTGACGATCCGCTATTATGGTCCGGATACTGTCTGGGAAAATAAGCGGTGGAAGGTTCCCTATGAACATATTACCTGGGTGACCGCAGATTCCCGTTATACGGAAGTTTTGAATCAATATGTACCGGAGGCTGACCGGGCGGCGGCCGCACAGATCGACCGGGAGGAAGCAGACGCCGGGGAGCCGGAGATTTCGGCCGGCCCGAAGGAAGCGTGATGGGGATCACGATCTTCTGGAGCGAATGGGATGGGAAAAGCGGCTCCCATGATCTGCTGCGCCGGGCGGTGGGAGAGTTCCTCCACTGCAGGCCGGAGGCGCTTGTCTTCGGGCAGGGAGAGCACGGGAGACCGGAGCTTGCCGGCAGGGAGGATGTGGATTTTTCTATTTCACACAGCGAAAAGCTCTGGGCCTGCGCGGTGGGAAGCTGCCGGGTAGGGCTGGACCTGCAGAAGGAATATGAAAAAAACGGCGAGAAGCTTGCCCGGAGGTTTTTTCATCCGCAGGAGATTGCCTGGATGGAGGCGCATGGCTTTGGGCATTTCAGCCGTATCTGGACATACAAAGAGAGTTATGTGAAGTATACAGGAACCGGCCTGAGCAGCGGGCTGGATTATTTCTCGGTGATACAGGGGCTGCAGGCGGGGGAGAATGAAAGCCTGGGGGTTGTCCAGCAGGAGATTCCGTTTCTGGAATCCTACTGGATGGTGCTGACCAGCGCGGGGCGCCAGGAAGTGACCCTGAGACACCTGTAAGAGACGCGGCCGGATGGGGAAAATGCGCTGCAGATGCGGGGCAGTCCGGCGGTGCAAAGTCAGAAGGATCAGATGGAGGGGCAGAAAGAGACGGTATGAAAGCAGAAGAACGCAGAAAACAGATTCTGGAATTTTTCCGGGGGCAGAGCGGACCGGTCAGCGCTTCTGCGCTGGCGGACCGGTTTTCGGTCAGCCGCCAGATCATTGTGGGGGACGTAGCCCTGCTGCGGGCGTCCGGAATGAACATCGAGGCGACGCCCCGGGGCTATATTCTCACGGAGGAGCAGAAGAAAGGAATCCTCCGCCGGGTGGCCTGCGCCCACAACAGGGAACAGATGGAGGACGAGCTGAATATCTGTGTGGATTACGGCTGTGAGGTGCTGAACGTGATTGTGGAGCATCCGGTTTACGGACAGCTGACGGGTGAACTGCATCTGCAGTCCCGTTACGATGTGGCGCAGTTTGTGGAAAAGGTGCGGCGTGAGGACGCCCATTCTCTGTCGGAGCTGACCGACGGCACACACCTGCATACGCTTTGCTGCCCGACGGAGGAATTGTTTCATAAGGTCTGTGAGGCTTTGGAAAAAGCAGGGTATCTGTTGGAGGGCTAAAGGCCGTTTGGGGGCTGCGGGTTCCTCTGTTTTGGGAGCGGCTCATCTTGGTTCCAGCACTTTTTGGAGCTCGGAGAGCCAGGAGCGGCCATTTTTCCGGCAGATGGAGCCGAGCTCGCAGAGAAAGGCAGTTCCGGCAGATACAGCGGGCTCCCCGCTGTGCAGGCAGCATCGTCCTGCGGCGCTGATGCTGTAGTAGCGGTCATCCTGCCAGCCGAGATAGAGCATGATATGTCCCTGGAACCAGAGGAGGCTTCCGGGGGCCGAGCGGCGGAGAGCCGCTTTTTTTTCTGCCGGTTTCAGCCCTTTCAGGTCGATGGATGGGAACGGCATCCGGGCCTGGTCAGAACTGTCGCGGGCCAGCCGGAAGCCGAAGCACCGGTAGACGGCCATGGCGTAAGAGGAACAGTCGTGGGAGCGGTACATATCGCCCCAGCCATAGATGTCTCCCTGGAGTTTGAAGATCTGGCAAAGCAGCTGGCGCCGGGTGTAGGGAAGGAATCCAATGTGGACATCTGCGGAAACCGGAATCAGCTGATAGTCCCAGGACAGAAACCCATCCGGATCTCTGGCGGGAATCCGGACAACATAGTTATCCAGATAGAACCGGCCGTCAATGGTTTTGGGAGCCTGCAGGGCGGGAATCAGCCGCAGACAGGTTCCCATACGGTAGGAGGCCGGTTCTTTTTGCGGCGCCGTCCGCTGCGGCAGCAGGGTGAGCCGTCCGGCGGTGACAATGAGAAAAAGGGCCTCCGGATCCTGCGCATCCAGCCATTCCCGGCGGCTGCGGCATTCGGCGATAAAGCGGCGCTGTACCCATCCGCTTCCGAAACAGGTACGGATCCGGAACCACTGGCCGTCGGCCGAGGTTTCCAGGATCCACACCGGCTCGTTGACCAGGATGCCGGAAAAGCGGTTTTCATCCGACCAGGGATCTTCCTCGTCCTTCGTCTGTTTCCGGGTGGGATGGTAAAAAATCCCGGATTCTGCGCAGCAGATCCCCCAGCGGATTTCCGGAGCCTGCAGATCCGGGAAAGAAAGCCGGGAGGCGGCCGGAAGGCTTTTTGTTTCGATTTCCTCCGGGGAGAGGATCCGCTGGTCTGGATTTGGCTGCCGGGCGATCCAGTAGTCGGCAGACAGCATGGCGGGTGTCACATGGGGAGCAGTCCGTATGCAGATGGATTGTAAATAATTTGCCTGTATCATAGTTTATCTGTATGCAGGGCGGACGGGAAGTATTCCGGCAGATCGCCGTATCCGGCCTGATTTTAGTCTGATTTCAGAAAAAGGAGGGAAAAAACAGGGGAATCCGTCTGTTTTTGTTGAATTCTATGGTGAGATGGGATATAGTCAGATAAGACATAATTCCCGCTGCCTGCCAGCGGGAATTGCTGAAAGAAAAACGGCGGGACGGGTTTTGGAGAAAACCGGATGACAGAGGTCTGACGTCCTGTCCCGCTGCAATTTGGGAGGAAAGAGCATGAGATTACAGAGAAAACGGATTGTGATGATCGCCTTTTTAGTGATCGTCGCAGTTCTGGTGGGAGTGACGGCTGTGACGCCCGGCAAGGTGGCAGATATGGAAAGTTACAGCTGCGCGGCGTATGCTACGATTTTCGCGCTGCTGCCGCCGGTGGTGGCCATCGGGCTGTCGCTGATCACAAAAGAGGTTTATTCCTCTTTGTTTATCGGTATCGTAGTGGGCGGTCTGCTGTACAGCAACGGCAACTTAGAGTTGATGCTGAACACGATCTTTTTCAACGAAGAGGGCGGCATGATCTTTAAGCTGGCAGACAGCTGGAATATGGGTATTCTGGTCTTCCTGGTGATGCTGGGCATCATGGTGGCGCTGATGAATAAAGCCGGCGGATCGGCGGCTTTCGGGAAATGGGCCTCCAAACGGATCAAAACCAGGGGCGGCGCGCAGCTGGCGTCCATGGTGCTGGGCGTGCTGATTTTTGTGGACGATTATTTTAACTGTCTGACCGTGGGAAGCGTTATGCGTCCGGTAACCGACCGCCATCAGGTCTCCAGGGCAAAGCTGTCCTATATCATTGACGCCACGGCAGCCCCGGTCTGCATCATTGCGCCCATCAGTTCCTGGGCGGCGGCGGTGACCTCCTCCGTACCGGAAGACGCCGGCATTAACGGCTTTACCGTATTCCTGCAGACGATTCCGTTTAATCTGTACGCGATCCTGACACTGATCATGATCATTCTTTTAGTTGTGCTGAAGGTGGATTACGGTCCCATGCGGATCCATGAGGAAAATGCGAAGAAGGGCGATTTGTTTACCACAGAGCACCGCCCGTATGAGGAGGATGAGCAGGAGCCGGAGGATGGCCGTGGGATTGTGGCGGATTTAGTGCTTCCGGTGGTGGTGCTGATCGCCGGCTGCATCATCGGCATGATCTACACAGGCGGGTTCTTTGAAGGAGCGGGCTTTATCGATGCTTTTGCCAATTCGGACGCTTCCATCGGCCTGGTGATGGGCGGCTTTGTGGCGCTTGTCTTTACGTTTGTTTATTATATGCTGCGGAACGTGATTTCCTTCCAGGAGTTCACCGCCTGCATCCCGGAAGGGTTTAAGGCCATGATCGCGCCGATTCTGATCCTGACGATGGCGTGGACGCTGTCCGGCGTGACCAACCTGCTGGGAGCCAATGTGTTTGTGGCGGAGCTGGTGGGCGGCAGCGCGCAGGCGTTCCAGGGATTCCTGCCGGTGATCATTTTCGCGGTGGCCGCAGGGCTTGCCTTTGCCACAGGAACCTCCTGGGGAACCTTCGGAATCCTGATTCCCATTGTGATCGGCGTGTTCCCGGAGGGACAGATGATGGTGATCTCCATTGCGGCCTGCCTGGCCGGGGCGGTGTGCGGCGACCACTGTTCCCCGATTTCCGACACTACGATTATGGCATC
>CALWGM010000021.1 GCA_944380065.1 uncultured Lachnospiraceae bacterium | reverse complement strand
CACCGTGCATTTCCCGGGAGACGCCTCCCAGATCGGAAGGATCGTGGACGTGCGCCTGGAGGAGGCCAAGGGATTTTACTACATGGGGACCCAGGTCTAGTAAGACCGGGATCTCAAAACTCAGAATGTTAGAAAATTAGAAAACAGGAATCGAAAAGAATCAGAAACAGATCAGAAAGATCAACATCAGATAAGGAGCAGCAGCGAATGGCCGGATTATCACCAATGATGAGCCAATATATGGAAACAAAAAAAACATACCCGGACTGCATCCTGTTCTACCGGCTGGGGGATTTTTACGAGATGTTCTTTGACGACGCACTGACCGCGTCCAAGGAGCTGGAGATCACCCTGACGGGGAAGGAATGCGGTCTCCCGGAGCGGGCGCCGATGTGCGGCGTTCCCTACCATGCGGTGGACAGCTATCTGACCCGGCTGGTTTCCAGAGGCTACAAGGTGGCGGTCTGTGAACAGGTGGAAGACCCCAGGCTGGCAAAGGGGCTGGTGAAACGCGAGGTTGTCCGCATCGTGACCCCCGGGACCAACCTGGACACCTGCGCGCTGGATGAGAGCAAAAACAATTACATTATGAGTATTGTCTATGTGGATTCACGCTACGGGATTTCTGCCGCGGACGTAACCACAGGGGATTATTTTGTTACGGAAGTGGACTCGGAGCGGAAGCTTTTAGATGAAATCAGTAAATATATGCCGTCTGAGGTGATCTGCAACGAAGCGTTTTTAGTCAGCGGCCTGGATCTGGAGGAGCTGCGCCACCGGCTGGGGATGGCGATCTATCCGCTGGACGCCTGGTATTTTGACGACCAGATGGCCTGCCAGACACTGACGG
The DNA here is from genome assembly GCA_944380065.1 of uncultured Lachnospiraceae bacterium. Classification (GTDB taxonomy): domain Bacteria; phylum Bacillota; class Clostridia; order Lachnospirales; family Lachnospiraceae; genus Eubacterium_I. Next base: position 21,254 of record CALWGM010000021.1, on the reverse strand, counting down.
ATCATTTTCATGTGGCCAGCACCGACGGTCTGGGACTGGAGGATTATGACTGCGGCGTGATCGCAGCCGGCTCACTTTTGAAATACCTGCAGGAGCTGCAGAAAACCTCCCTGGAGCATATGACGAAATTAGAGCCTTATTCCACCAGCCGCTATATGGTGATTGACAGCTCCACCAGACGGAATTTGGAGTTAGTGGAGACCCTGCGGGAAAAACAGAAGCGGGGGACGCTTCTGTGGGTGCTGGATAAGACCAAAACAGCCATGGGGGCGAGGATGCTCCGCAGCTATGTGGAACAGCCGCTGATCGACCGGATGCAGATTGAACAGCGGCTGGACGCCGTGGCAGAATTGAAAAAAAATATGATCTGCCGGGAGGAACTGCGGGAATATCTGAATCCGGTCTACGACCTGGAACGCCTGATCAGCCGTGTGGTGTACCAGACGGCAAATCCGCGGGATCTGATCGCGCTGAAGACTTCCCTGAAGATGCTTCCGCCGATCCGCGCCATGATGGAGGATTTTTCCAGTGAACTGCTGATCCGCATGAGGGAGGAACTGGATCCGCTGGAGGATATCTGGCAGCTGATCGAGGCCTCCATAGAGGAGGATCCGCCGATCTCCGTGCGGGAGGGCGGCATGATCCGCTCCGGCTTTGACGAGCAGGTGGACCGGCTGCGCAGCGCCCGCACCGAAGGGAAAAGCTGGCTGGCCAGGATCGAGGAAGAAGAACGGGAGAAGACCGGGATCAAAAACCTGCGCATCAAATTTAATAAAGTGTTCGGCTATTATCTGGAGGTGACCAATTCCTACCGGGACATGGTGCCGGATTATTATATCCGCAAGCAGACGCTGACCAATGCGGAGCGTTATATCACGCCGGACTTAAAGGAGCTGGAGGAGACGATCCTGGGCGCGGAGGATAAGCTCGTAGCACTGGAATACGATCTGTTTTGCCGGATCCGCAGCCAGATTGCTTCCCAGGTGGAACGGATCCAGAAAACGGCCAAGGCCATTGCCAATATTGATGTGTTCGCGTCCCTGGCGCTGGTGGCGGAGCATAACGGCTATGTCCGCCCGAAGATCAATGAAAAAGGCGTGCTGAAGATTAAAAACGGCCGCCATCCGGTGGTGGAAAAGATGATGGATAATGATATGTTCATTGCCAACGACACCTACCTGGACAATAAAAATAACCGGATTTCCATTATCACCGGCCCCAATATGGCCGGAAAGTCCACCTATATGCGGCAGAACGCCCTGATTGTGCTGATGGCGCAGGTGGGGAGCTTTGTGCCTGCCGAGAGCGCCAATGTGGGGATCGTAGACCGGATCTTCACCCGGGTGGGGGCCTCGGACGACCTGGCTTCCGGACAGAGCACGTTTATGGTGGAAATGAATGAGGTTGCCAATATCTTAAGGAACGCCACCGGCAGCAGCCTGCTGATCTTAGATGAGATCGGCCGCGGCACCAGCACCATCGACGGGCTTTCCATTGCCTGGGCGGTGGTGGAATATATCAGCAATCCGAAGATTTTAGGCGCGAAAACGCTGTTTGCCACCCATTACCATGAGCTGACCGAGTTAGAAGGGAAGTTAGACAATGTACATAATTACTGCATCGCGGTCAAGGAAAAGGGCGACGACATCGTATTTCTGCGAAAGATCGTGCCCGGCGGCGCAGACAGAAGCTACGGCATCCAGGTGGCCAAGCTGGCCGGGGTGCCGGATGAGGTGATCGGGCGGGCCAAGGCGATCTGCGAGGAGCTGGAAAACGCCAACATGAGCAACATTGCCAGAAACTTAGATGTGCAGACCCAGCTGCCGAAGAAAGCGCAGAAACAGCCGGATGAGGTGGATCTGGCGCAGATCTCCCTGTTTGACACCGTCAGAGACGACGATATCATCAGTGAATTAAAAGACATGGACCTGACCAACATGACGCCGTTTGAAGCCATGAACAGGCTCTATGAGCTGCAGAACAAAGTAAAGAACCGCTGGTAACAGGCGGAGGCCGGAAGGACTGTAAACCCTGCCTGGATTATCACAGACTGGAGGGAACATATGCCGCAGATAGAATTGCTGGACGAAAATACCATTGATAAAATTGCAGCCGGGGAGGTGGTGGAACGCCCGGCCTCGGTGGTCAAGGAGCTGGCGGAGAATGCCATTGACGCCGGTGCGACAGCCGTGACCGTGGAGATCCGGGACGGCGGCACTACGCTGATCCGGATTACCGACAATGGGTGCGGGATCGAAAAGGAGCAGATCCCCCTTGCCTTTTACCGCCATTCCACCAGCAAAATCCGCTCCGTAGAGGATCTGATGACCATTTCCTCCCTGGGATTCCGGGGGGAGGCGCTGTCCAGCATCGCCTCCGTCGCCCAGGTGGAGCTGATTACCAGGACGCCGGATTCTTTTACCGGCAGCCGTTATCTGATCGAAGGCGGAAAGGAGATTTCCTTAGAAGAGATCGGCGCGCCTGGCGGGACCACGTTTTTAGTAAAAAACCTGTTTTATAATACGCCGGCCAGGAAAAAGTTCCTGAAAGCGCCCCAGACAGAGGCCGGATACATCAGCGATATGATGGAGCGCATTGCCCTGTCGCACCCGGAGATTTCCTTCAAATTTATCAATAACGGGCAGATCCGGCTGCATACCTCCGGGAACGGCCAGTTAAAAGATATCATTTATCACATTTACGGCCGGGATATTGCCGCGAACCTTTTAGAGGTTTCCGGGGAGTTTGACGGTTTTTCTGTGTCGGGGTACATCGGGAAGCCTGTGATCTCCAGGGGAAACCGCAATTTTGAGAGTTATTTTATCAACAGCAGATATATTAAGAGCAGCCTGATCGCCAAAGCCATCGAGGACGCCTACCATGGATTTATGATGCAGCACAAATACCCTTTTGTGGTGCTGTCCCTGTCTGTGGACGGCAGGCTGGTGGACGTCAATGTCCATCCGAATAAAATGGAACTGCGCTTTTCCAACGGGGAACAGCTGTATACCCGTCTGGCAGGGCTGATCGCGGAAACGCTGAGGAACCGGGAACTGATCACCAATGTCTCGGTGAAGGAAGAAAAAAAGACGGAACAGAAACCGGTTTACGATAAGAAAGAAATCCCGGAACCTTTTGAGAGCAGGCGCCGGGAGCAGATGGAAAAGCAGGATTCTTCTCCTTTTTCTGCCGATGTGCTGCAGAAGATCCGTCAGTCTGTCCGGCAGGACAGCCCCTATGAGAAGAAATATGAAGCGGACAGCAGCCGGCATGGGACGGAGCCGCAAAAATATCCTGCCGCCCAAAAGCCGGAGGAGGAAAAACCAGCCCCGACAGATATGCCCGCTGCAGAAAATCCGGCCGGAGGACATACAGAAAGGACGGATTCGACGGCAGATCAGATCCGTGAGGAAATCCGCTACGGGGATCCGCCGGTGCAGACCTCCCTCTCCGACTATATGGCAGAAGAGACGAAGCTTCTCTCCAGGGAGGCCAGACCCCGGCATCGGATCATCGGCCAGCTTTTTGATACCTACTGGCTGGTGGAGTACCAGGATAAATTTTACATGATCGACCAGCATGCGGCGCATGAAAAAGTGCTGTATGAACAGACCATGCGAAACTATCAGAAAAAGGAATTTACCTCCCAGATGATTAGCCCGCCGATCCTGCTGTCTCTGACCATGCAGGAGGAAGTGCTGCTGAAAAAGCACCTGGCGGATTTTGAAAAGCTGGGATTTGAGATCGCTTCTTTTGGCGGCCATGAGTATACGGTCAGCGCAGTCCCGGCAAACCTTTATGGATTAAACGGCCAGACGCTCCTCTTAGAGCTGATCGACGGGCTGGGGAGCGTCTCGGAAAAGGATACGCCGGAAATGGTGATGGAAAAGATCGCGTCCATGTCCTGCAAGGCGGCGGTCAAGGGGAACCAGAAGCTGTCTGTGCCGGAGATCGAACAGCTGATCGACGACCTGCTGGAGCTGGAGAATCCTTATTTCTGCCCCCACGGCAGGCCGGTGATCATTGCCATGACCAGATATGAAATCGAGAAAAAGTTTAAGAGAATTGTATAACGTATGGAAAGAGAAAGAAACAGGAAAAAACCGCTGATTATCCTCACCGGCCCCACGGCTGTGGGCAAAACAGAGCTTTCCATCGCCCTGGCAAAGGCTGTGAACGGGGCCGTCATCTCCGCCGATTCCATGCAGGTTTATAAGGGGATGGATATCGGTTCCGCCAAAATCCGGCCGGAGGAGATGCAGGGCGTTCCCCATTACCTGGTGGATATCTTGGAGCCGGAGGAAGAGTTTCATGTGGTCCGGTTCCAGGAACTGGCGAAACAGGCAATGGAAGAAATCTACCGGAAGGGACAGATTCCCATTGTGGTGGGCGGCACCGGGTTTTACATCCAGGCGCTGTTATATGACATTGATTTTACCTCACAGGATGAGGATCCGGCCCTGCGGGAACGGTATGCCAGGGAAGCAAAGGAACATGGGGCGCATTTCCTCCATGAAAAGCTGCGGGCTGTGGATCCGGTCTCGGCGGACGCCATCCACGAAAATAATATCAAGCGGGTGATCCGCGCCCTGGAATTTTATGAAAAGACAGGGACGCCGATCTCCGCCCACAATGAACAGGAGAGAAACCGCACTTCCCCCTACGCGTTCTGTTATTTTGTTTTAAATGATGACCGCCAGAAACTCTATGAACGGATCAACCGGAGGATCGACCGTATGCTGGAGGCTGGTCTTGTGGAGGAAGTGAGACGGCTGAAGGCAGAGGGCTGCCACCAGGGAATGGTCTCCATGCAGGGGCTGGGGTATAAAGAAATCTTGGCGTGGCTGGACGGAGATATCTCTTATGAGGAAGCGGTTTACATTTTAAAGCGGGATACCCGCCATTTTGCCAAACGGCAGCTGACCTGGTTCCGCCGGGAGCGGGATGTAACCTGGGTCAGCAAACCGGATTTTGATTATGATGACCGTAAGATTCTGGAATATATGCTTTCTGAGATCCGGCAGCAAACCGGATGGTCAGAAACTGGTCGGGCTCAGCGGCAGTGAGCCGGGAATCACACGGTGCGGAAAGTAAATATGGGAGCAAAAGAGAATATGACAGAAGAAATCATCCGAAAGAAATACATGGAAATGGGAATTTCCAGCGAAGTTTATGCATATGGGAAACACATGGAAGATGCGCTGCAGGAGCGTTTCCAGGCGATTGACCGGACGGTGGAATTCAACCAGATGAAGGTCATCGGCGCCATGCAGAAATGCCGGGTCAGCGCCGAGTGTTTTCGGTCCACCAGCGGGTACGGCTATAATGATTTTGGCCGCGATACCTTGGAGGAGGTTTATGCCGAGTGCTTTCACGGGGAGGCGGCCCTGGTGCGGCCGCAGATTACCTGCGGCACCCACGCCCTGGCGCTGGCCCTGATGTCCAACCTCCGGCCGGGGGACGAGCTGCTGTCCCCGGTGGGAAAGCCCTATGATACGCTGGAGGAAGTGATCGGCATCCGCCCCTCGGTGGGCTCCCTGGCCGAATACGGTATTACCTACCGTCAGGTGGACCTTCTGAATGACAGGGATTTTGATTATGAAGGGATCCGAAACGCGATCAGCGAGAAGACAAAATTAGTGACGATCCAGCGTTCCAAGGGGTATCAGACCCGTCCTTCCTTTTCGGTACGGCAGATCGGAGAGCTGATCGCCTTTATCAAGTCGGTGAAGCCGGATGTGATCTGCATGGTGGATAACTGCTACGGAGAATTTGTGGAGGAGAAAGAGCCGTTGGAGGTGGGCGCCGATATGATCGTCGGTTCCCTGATCAAAAACCCGGGCGGCGGACTTGCGCCCATCGGCGGCTATATCGTGGGGAAAAAGGAATGTGTTGACAACGCCGCTTACCGGCTGACCTCCCCGGGGCTGGGAAAAGAAGTGGGCGCGTCCCTGGGCGTGATCCAGTCCTTCTATCAGGGGCTGTTTTCAGCTCCCACCGTGGTGGGAGGCGCGTTAAAGGGCGCGATTTTTGCGGCCAATATTTATGAAAAATTAGGATTTCCCGTGATCCCCAACGGAACGGAATCCCGCCATGACATCATCCAGGCGGTGACCCTGGGAAGCCCGGAGGGCGTGGTCGCCTTCTGTCAGGGGATCCAGGCGGCTGCCCCGGTGGATTCCTACGTCATGCCGGAACCCTGGGATATGCCGGGATATGACAGCCAGGTAATCATGGCTGCGGGGGCTTTTGTGCAGGGATCCTCCATTGAACTGAGCGCAGACGGCCCCATCAAACCGCCGTACGCGGTTTATTTCCAGGGCGGCCTCACCTGGTACCATGCCAAACTGGGGATCCTGATGTCCCTGCAGAAGCTGATGGATCAGGGACTGGTGACAGCGGAGCAGCTTTCTGAGGCAAAACAGAAATAAAGAAATAGAAAGAAACTGTTCCACCTTTTTAAAGAAAAATTAATGTGATTACACAAAAAGTTAACACCTTTTTTAGTGTACATCAAAAAATTTTTATGTTATTATGAATGCAGTGTCCACAGATTGGAGAGAGTAGTAAGGACATCATATGCAGAAAAATTTGACGATGAAACAGCTGCCGGATCAGGAGCGCCCCTATGAGAAATGTCTGAAAAAGGGGGCGGCTTCCCTGTCGGACGCCGAGCTGATCGGAGTGATCATCCGCACGGGCGCCCGGGGAGAGAAAAGTACGGATCTGGCGCTGCGTATTTTATCAGCCGGGCCTGACGGGCTGCTGAACCTGATCCGTATGGATACGGAGGATCTGATGAAGATCCGGGGGATCGGCGAAGTCAAGGCTGTTCAGCTGAAATGTGTCGGAGAACTGGCCAGGCGGATCGCATCTGCCACCAGGTACCGGGCCATGGTGGGTTCGGATCCGGAGACGATCGCGTTCTATTATATGGAACAGATGCGGCACGAGACACGGGAGACCCTGATGCTTGCCATGTTTGACCGGAAGAATATGCTTCTGGACGATATGGTTCTTTCTGTGGGGACATCCAACGCGTCGATGATTTCCCCGCCTGAGATTTTCCGGGCGGCGCTTTTAAAGCATGCGGAATTTGTCATTCTGCTGCACAATCATCCCAGCGGCAATCCGGAGCCGAGCAAAGAGGATATCAATGTCACCTTCCGCATACGGGACTGCGGAGAATTACTGGGGATCCCGCTCATGGATCATATTATCATCGGTGACAATTGTTTTTTCAGTTTCCGTGAGCAGGACATTCTAACGAGAAAGGGAAAATGAGATGGCGAACATTTACGGAGTGGATCTTGGAACCTGCAATTTAAAGATTTTCAACAAACATACCAATAAGATCATCAAGGAAAAGAACACGATTTCTATTATCAACAAAAATCAGCTTTATGCCTATGGCGACAACGCCTACGCCATGTACGAGAAGGCGCCTGAGCATATCCAGGTATCGTTCCCTGTGGTGGGCGGCGTGATCGCCGATTATAATAACATGCAGACGATGATCCAGGAGATCCTGGAGAAGAATTCCAAAGGCCATGTGAAGGGGTCTGATTTTATTGTGGCAGTTCCCACGGATATTACCGAGGTGGAGAAAAAGGCGTTCTACGATCTTTTCTACAAGAGTAAAATGAAGCCCCGTTCTGTCCAGCTGTGCGATAAACCCATCGCTGACGCCGTGGGGCTGGGTCTGGATGTGAATGAGCCTACCGGCGTGATGATCGTGGATATCGGGGCGGATACCACGGAGATTTCCGTGATTTCCTTAAGCGGCCTGGTTTTGAGCGAACTGCTGCATTTCGGCGGCAACCGGATGGATGAGTCCATCATTTCCTATATCAAAAAGACATACAATCTGGTGATCGGCCAGAAGACTGCCATGCAGTTAAAGGAGCGCATCGGCAGCGCCCTGCCGGGACGGGAGGGTTCCCTGACGATCGTTGGCCTGGATGTGGTCAGCGGCCTACCCATCGAGATGAATATTGAGGCGGGGACAGTCTATGAGGCCATGAAGGATAACCTGGCCAATATCTGCAACGCCATCAAGATGATCCTGGAGAAGACCCCGCCTGAACTGGCGCGGGATATCATCCACTCCGGCATTTACCTGACCGGAGGCGGCTCCCAGATCTGCGATATGGATAAACTGTTTACGGAGATTACCAATATTGCGGTGAATACCTGCGAGGAGCCGGATGAGACCGTTGTGAAGGGCTTAAGCCTGGTGGTCACCAACGAGAAATATAAACATCTTGCGTACAGCATGCGTACCAGAATTTTCAGATAGCAGAGGCAGTTATTTTATGAATAAAAGAAAAAAGAAAAGCAAATTCCCGGCAAAATACGTGCTTCTGATCATGAGCCTGTTTTGCCTGGTGATCATTGGCTGCAGTGTGAAGCTGTCCTTTTCCTCCAGCGCGGCCAACCATGTGGTTGGATATGTGATCATTCCCATGCAGAAGGGGATCAACCGGGTCGGCCAGGCGCTGACAGGGCTGCGGGAGAATTTTGTGACCAAGGAGGCCCTGCAGGCGGAAAATGAGGAGCTGCGCACAGAACTGGCGTCTGTGCAGGAACAGCTGAACCAGGTGCAGCTGAATCAGGATGAATTCAACCAGCTCAGGGAGCTTTACGGGATGGATCAGACCTTTTCGGATTATGAGAAGGTGGCCGCAAGGGTGATCGGCAAGGATCCCGGGAACTGGTTCTCCACGTTCCAGATTGACAAGGGTTCCAATGACGGGATCACAAAGGACATGAATGTGATTGCGGACGGCGGACTGGCAGGGATCGTCACCGACGTGGGGCCGAACTATGCCACCGTCCGGGCAGTGATCGATGACAACAGCAATGTCAGCTGCAAGGATCTTGCCACCTCCAATCTCTGCATTGTCAGCGGGAGCCTGCAGTCCATGAACGAGAGCAGCATGATCCATTTCTCGGATCTCAGCGACAAAGAGAACAAAGTGGCAGAGGGCGACCAGATCGTCACCTCCAATGTCAGCGATCTGTACCTGGAGGGGATTCCGGTGGGGTATATTACCGAGATCACGGACGACGCCAACCAGCTGACAAAGTCCGGGAAAGTGGCGACGATCGTGGATTTTGAACATATGGAAAAAGTATTTGTGATCCTTCAGACGAAGGATGCGATAACTGAACATCAGGGGGAGTAGGCTATGAAACGTAAAATTGTGATTGCGGTCATTATCATTGTCTGCTTCCTTTTACAATGTACTGTTTTCCGGGCGCTGGAAATTGCGTCTGTGACCCCGAATCTGATGATTGTGGTTACTGCGTCCTTCGGGTTCATGCGGGGACAGAAGGAGGGGCTGTTTGTAGGGTTTTTCTGCGGCCTGCTCTTAGATTTCCTGTCCGGCGGGGTGCTGGGCTTTTATGCGCTGATCTACATGTTCGCAGGATTCTTAAACGGATTTTTCAAACGGATCTTTTTCCCGGATGAGGTCCGCCTTCCTGTGATCCTGATTGCGCTCAGTGATTTTGGCTGTAACCTGGTAATTTATTTTATCCTGTTCTGGTTCCGCGGCAGATTTGAATTTGGCTACTATCTCCTGCATATCATCCTGCCGGAGTTAGTGTACACCATGGTGGTTGCCATCCTGCTGTATTTTATTTTGCTGAAGATTAACCAGAAATTAGAAGAGATCGAAAGAAGGAGCGAGGCAAAATTTGGCTGATTTAATCAAAGAATGGCTGGTAAAAATACTGAAATCGCGGCTCTTCGTTGTCTGGGTGCTGGTAGTTGTGCTTTTTGTGGTTGCCCTGCAGCGTCTGTTTACCCTGCAGGTGATCAGGGGAGAAGAATACCTGAACGATTATACCATGAGCATCCAGAGAGAGATCACGGTGGAAGGCGCCCGGGGGAATATTTATGACCGCAACGGGATCCTCCTGGCGCACAATGAGCTTTCTTATACGATTACCATGGTGAACGACGGCACCCTGGATAATGAGGAACTGAATGCTGAGATCAGCAAGCTGATCGACATGATCGAAAAAAACGGCGATACCATTATCAATGACCTGGATCTTTACATGGATCCGGTCACGGAGGAGCTTTCCTTCTTAGTGGACGGGACAAACCTGATGGGCTTCCGCCGGGATATTTTCGGGAAAAAATCGGTTTCCGAGTTAGAGGTGAATAAGAAGTTCGGTTTTGACGAGGCCCAGGCGACTCCCGAGCAGGTCTACGAATATCTGATCAGCGCCGACGGGAGAAATTACGATATTGACGAGGAAACCTACGGAAGATACCGCGCCTACCAGATCGCGGTGGTGCGCTATGCCCTGTCCCTGAACAGTTTCCAGCGCTACATCGCCACCGATATCGCCGCAGATGTTTCGGACGCCACCGTGGCGATGATTGAAGAGCATCTCTATGAGCTGCCCGGCGTGGATGTGCAGGAAGATTCCAAGCGGGTTTACGACTATCCGGAATACTTTTCCCATATCATCGGTTATACCGGAAAGATTTCCGATGAGGAATATGAGGAACTGAGCGCTGAGGACGATTCCTATACCACCAATGACATGGTGGGCAAATCCGGTATCGAGCAGGTGATGGAGACACAGCTGCAGGGGAAAAAAGGCTACCGGAAGGTTTATGTAAACAATGTGGGAAAGGTGCTTGAGGTGGCGGAAACAACAGATCCGGCTGCCGGAAATGACGTCTATCTTTCCATTGACGCCAAGCTGCAGTGCGCCGTTTACGACCTGCTGGAACAGGAATTAGCAGGTATCTTAAACGCGCAGATCGTGAATTCAAAATACGCGGATACCAACCGCTCGATCCCGATTTACGATGTCTACAACGCGCTGATTGAAAACGATGTGATTGATATTGACCAGATGGCGTCTGCGCCGGAGGACACATACCAGTCCAGGGTCTATGATACCTACGCCGGCAATCAGCAGCGGATCCTGCAGTCGGTACAGTCTGCCTTAAACAGCGATACCGCGTTTGAAAACCAGTCCGAAGAGATGCAGGAATACCTGACGTATATCGTCACTTATCTGCAGGATCAGGGCGTGTTTGATACGACGGATGTGGATTCCTCCGACCAGGTGTACACGAACTGGCGGAACGGGACAGTCTCCGTAAAGGAATATCTCCAGCATGCCATCGACTCTTCCTGGATCCAGGTATCTGCCCTGAATCTTGAGGAACAGTATGCCGATACAGAGGAGATTTACGCTGCGCTGGTGTCCTATATCATGGAGAAGATCAGCGCCAGCAATACCTTCCAGCGCCTGATCTACAAATCGCTGATCTACAGCGATATGATTTCCGGCTCCCAGCTCTGTGTGATCCTTTATGAGCAGGGCGTGCTGGAATATGACGAGGGTACCGTCAACGCGCTGAAAAACGGCAGTACGGGAGCGTATTCTTTCCTGAAGGAAAAGATCCGCACCTTAGAGATCACGCCGGCACAGCTGGCGCTGGATCCCTGTACCGGTTCCTGTGTCATCATGGATCCCAATAACGGCAATCTGCTGGCCTGTGTGACCTACCCTGGTTATGATACCAACCGCCTGGCCAACAACATGGATTCCGAGTACTGGAATTCCTTAGTGGTGGACGGCTCCAACCCGCTTTACAATAACGCGACCCAGCAGACCACGGCGCCCGGTTCCACCTTCAAGCTGGTGATGGCCACAGCCGGACTCACAGAGGGCGTGATTTCACCTTCCACCCAGATCCATGATCCGGGCTATTTTGACCGGCTGGATTATTTCCTGCGCTGCTGGATTTATCCTTCCGCCCATGGAAACGAGACGGTGACAACCGCGATCCGGGATTCGTGCAATACCTTCTTCTGTGAGATCGGATACCGCCTCAGCCTGGTGGGCGATACCTTCCGCGAGGATGTGGGTCTGGAAAAGATCCAGGAATATGCGGGGATGTATGGGCTCGGCGACAAGACGGGCCTGGAGATTCCGGAGATGCAGTCCAAGATCGCGGATGAGTATCCGGTCAGCGCTTCCATCGGACAGAGTAATAATAACTATACCACCGTAGCCCTGGCCCGCTATGTGTCCGCAGTTGCCAATGAGGGGACGGTTTACGACCTGACACTGCTGGATCATGTGGCGGATTCAGACGGCAACGTCCTGGAAAGCTATAAACCGCAGGTAAAAAATACCATCGATGAAGTATCTTCCAATACCTGGTCCCTGATCAAGCAGGGTATGCGGATGGTGGTGGAAGACCATGCGCAGTTTGACGACCTGCAGACGCCGCTTTCCGGTAAAACCGGTACGGCGCAGGAGGATGAAGACCGGCCGGACCATGGACTGTTTGTGGGCTTTGCGCCCAGCGACAATCCGCAGATCGCCATTGCTACCCGGATCGCCTTTGGTTACGGTTCCGGAAATGCCTGTGATTTTGCGGATACCGTGATGAAATATTACTTCCAGGAAGCAAGCGAAGAAGAACTCCTGAACGGGCAGGCTGCGAATGTGGGCACTTCTTCGGGCGGATTCGCGGACTAAGAATGTCTGGAGGAATACTATGTTGAAGCAATATAAACTGAAAGATTACAGATTTCGCCTGGTGGCTTTTGTAGTGGCCCTGACGGTGATCGGCATCCTGATCGTCGGCAGTACGCAGGAATCCCTGCAAAGCCGGCAGGCAATGGGAATGTTTGCCGGGCTGTTTGTGATGGTGGTTGCATCCCTGATCGATTATAATCTGCTTTTGAAATTCCGGCGGATTTTTTATCTGATGATTGTGGTTTTGCTGGGACTGGTTTTGGTTCCCGGCGTTGGAAACACCGTCGGCGGCGCTACCCGCTGGATCCTGATCGGCGGGGAGGGCGGTTTCCAGTTTCAGCCTTCCGAACTGTGCAAGATCCTGCTGATCCTGTTTTTCGCCGCTTTCTTCATGAAATATAAGGATACCTTAAATACCTGGAAGATGCTGATCCTTTCTGTCATACTGATCGGCATCCCCCTGGCGCTGATTCTGGCACAGCCGAATCTTTCCACCAGTATTATCATCGCGATTCTGTTTATTGCCATGATTTTCGTGGCCGGCCTGAGTTATAAGATTGTTCTGGGATGTCTGGCAGTGGGGATTCCCGCTGCAGTGGTATCGATTATCCTGATGCTGAAGGAAAAGTTCCCGCTGCTTCGCCCTTATCAGTATTTAAGAATTTTATCCTGGCTCAACCCGGAAAAATATCCGGATGATGCCAGACAGCAGCAGAATTCCATCATCGCCATCGGTTCCGGCCAGCTGTGGGGAAAGGGACTGAATAATTCCTCCTACACCTCGCTGAAAAACGCCAACTATGTCTCCGAAGATCAGACAGACTTTATCTTTACCGTTATCGGCGAGGAATTAGGCTTTGTGGGATGCCTGATTGTGATCATACTGATCCTGCTGATCGTGTTTGAATGTATCTGGATCGCCAAAAATGCCAGAGACCTGGGTGGACGCCTGATCGCCAGCGGAGTGGCGGCGCTGATCGGATTCCAGTCTTTTGTCAATATCGGCGTTACCACCGGCCTGCTTCCCAATACCGGAGTGCCGCTGCCGTTTGTCAGCTACGGCCTGACCTCCATGGTCAGTATGTATATCGGCATCGGGCTGGTTTTAAATGTGGGCCTGCAGGCCAGAAAATACGGATCCGGGGATGATTTCTGATTTTTGGCAGGGCGGCGCAGATCCGCCGCCGGAAATGACTTTCATCACTTACCGGGAGGGAGGAGTAAGATTTGAAAAAGTGGATCAAAACAGGAATGATCCTGTGCCTGACGGCAGCCTTGTGTGTTTCGGTTTGCGGATGTACCAAAAGAACCGATTTGGAGGATGCGTACCAGTTGTATGATACTACGGCAGAATACAGTACACTAAGGACCGGCGATTCTTCCGGCGGCGCGGCGTTATTCGCCGCAGATCTCTGCGTGGGAGGCACCGAAAATACCCGGAGCGACCAGGTGATTGCAGAATGCGCGGAAAGCGCAGGCGTCTTTCTGGTCAGTCAGGGGCAGGTTTCCTACGCCCAGAATATTTATGAGAAAATGTATCCGGCCAGCACCACCAAGATCCTGACTGCCTATGTAGCCCTGAAATACGGCGACCTGGACCAGACGCTGACCGTATCGGAATACGCCATTGAATCCCTGGATCCGGCTTCTTCTGTCTGCGGGCTGAAGATCGGCGACAGGATCACTTTGCGGGAGGCTCTGTACGGGCTGATGCTGCGCAGCGGCAATGACGCGGCGAATGTGATCGCAGAGGGGATCTCCGGCAGCATGGACGCTTTTGTGGAACTGATGAACCGTGAGGCGCTGGCACTGGGAGCCACCGGTTCGCATTTTATGAACCCCAGCGGCCTTCCGGATGAAAATCATTACACAACGGCTTACGATCTGTACCTGATCTTTCATGCGGCCACGCTGAATGAGGAATTTGTGAACATTATTTCTACCAAATCCCATGACACCTCGTATCTGGACGCGAACGGGGGCACGGTGAGCCAGACCTGGAATAACAGCAACGGTTACCTGACCGGCGCCTACAAGCAGCCGGAGGGCGTTACTGTGGTAGGCGGAAAGACCGGCACTACCCAGGCGGCCGGTTACTGCCTGGTTTTGTACAGCCAGAACCAGTCGGGACAGCCTGTGATTTCCGTGGTGCTGAAGGGAAATTCCAAAGGCGACCTGTATAAGATCATGTCGCAAATGCTCTCTAATTTTTCAAATTAGCGGGTTGTATTTTGAGGGTTAATATACTATAATTATTTTATAATACGAACCGGAGCCCAGGGGGATGGGAGAGACGGTTCAGTGTAGGAGGATAAGACAATGGTTGAAATTATTGCCGGCGAAAAAGGTAAGGGGAAAACAAAATATTTATTGGACAAGGTAAACACTTCCATCGAGAGTGCTACCGGGAATATTGTATATCTTGATAAAAGCCAGAAGCATATGCATGAATTATCAAATAAAGTTCGTTTAATTAATGTTGCGGATTATCCGATCACAAACTGTGACGAGTTTATTGGTTTTATCTGCGGTATCGTTTCCCAGGATTACGACCTGCAGGAGATGTATCTGGACAGCTTCCTCACGATTGGAAATATCACAGACGACCTGATCGTGCATGCGATTGAGAAGCTTGACATTATCAGCGAGAAATATGGCGTTAAATTTGTTCTGAGCGTATCCAAGAATGAAGCTGACCTGCCTGAGTCCGCAAAAGCACGGATACTGATTTCGTTATAAAACCGACAGTTCAGGTGTCTTAAGATCACATGCTTAAGACACCTTTTTTTCCGCTGTTTATGGGTACGGGATCCTGCATGCAGGATTCTTTTTTATGAGTCGCTTCCCATAGAACGGATCCGCCCGAACAGACTGATCATATACAGGCCGCTCAAGCCGATCAGCGCGTAAAGGATCCGTGTCAGCCAGCTCATATTCCCAAACAGGAAGGAAACTAAGTTGAAGCGGAAGAATCCCACCAGTCCCCAGTTTACTGCACCGGCAATCACCAGAATCAGAAGAATGGTATCTAATGCCTTGGTATTCATTCTGCTGTACCTCCTTTTCATCTGTAGTATGGACACTTTGGTCTGGACTTATTCAGATTTTGTTATTTTATGGAAAAAAGTATGAATCAAAAACAGAAAAAAAATATTATCCGTTACCGGAAACCCATCCGTTTGAATATCGGGATCATCGTCTTCCTGTTTGTGCTGATCTATTTTCTGGTATATTTTTTTAATTTTCTGACAGAAAAGCATATCGCGATCTACGAAGTGCAGAAAGGACAGATCATGAATACGTCCTGCTATACGGGACTGATCCTCCGGCAGGAAGAGGTCACGTATTCCGAAGAGGCAGGGAACATCAATTACTATAAAAAAGAGAGCGACAAAACAGGCTATCAGGATCTGATCTGTTCGATTGACAAAGAAGGATCTATCTCACAGGAAATTACCTCTGCCGGGCTGGACGGCACCACGCTGTCCAAATCAGAGCTGCTGGAGATCCAGGAGCTGATCACGGATTATACATCCGCGTATTCCGGCACCCAGTTTTACAATATTTATTCCTTCCGTGACAACCTGAACGCCAATATCCAGGAAAATCTGTATCTGGCCGCCCTGGACAGCCTTTCCGAGCAGATGAACCAGGCTGCGTCCTCCAATACCTTTTCCTTCGTGCGCGCCCAGAAAGACGGTGTGCTGGCGTTTTATACGGACGGTTATGAGGATGTGACGCCGGACAGCTTTTCCCCGGAGATGTATCAGCCATCCGGCTATACCAGGAACAATTTAAAGAGCAATACGGCGGTTTCCGCCGGGCAGGCGCTGTATAAGACGGTGGCTGATGAAGACTGGTATCTGATGGTTCCCCTCTCCGAGGAGGATACCGAGCGGTTCCGGTCGGAATTAGAGGAGGGGGATGACAGTTTTACCCTCCTGGTTACCTTCAAAAAAGACAATCGCCAGGCTTATGCGACGGCCTCTTTCCGCGATTATGGGGAAGAAAGCTTTTTGCAGCTTGCTTTTAACAGTTCCATGGTACGGTATCTTTCTGACCGTTATCTGGAAGTGGAGCTGGGCGAGGATGACCAGTCCGGCCTGAAGATCCCGAATACAGCGATTGTTTCCAAGGAGTTTTTGCTGGTTCCCGCCGATTATATCAGCCAGGGGGATAACTCCTCCGATTCAGGCGTGATCAAAGTCACCACAGATAAAAGAGGGCGTGAATCTGTCGAGTTTGTGTCCACCGATATCTATGATACAGATGAGGAAAAGAATCTGTGCTATGTGGAGGCCGAAAGCCTGGCTGCCGGAGATGTGATCCAGAAACCGGACGCCAGTGAACAGTATACGCTTGGCGAAACCGGAGAGAAAGAAGGCGTCTATAATATGAACCGCGGATACGCTGTATTCCGCATGATTGATCCGGTTGAGGGAGGCTCCAATGAAGAATATACCATTGTGAAAACAGGAACCAGCTATGGACTTTCTCTGTATGACAGGATCGCCCTGGACGGCACCTCTGTTGCGGAGGGAGAGTTTGCGAATTAAGTTTCCCATTTGCGGGAGAAGCCCGGCGGATGGGATCCGTTCAAATTGTTTAGAGGAAAAGAGGGAAAATTATGGTAAAGGAAAATCTGCAGGAAGTAGAAAAAAAGATAGAGGAGGCGTGCCGCCGGGCGGGACGGGACCGCAGCGAGGTGACACTGATCGCGGTCAGCAAGACCAAGCCGGTTTCCATGCTGCAGGAGGCATACAGCGCGGGGATCCGTGAATTCGGGGAAAATAAGGTGCAGGAAATGATGGATAAGTACGACGTGCTTCCGGATGATATCCACTGGCATATGATCGGCCACCTGCAGAGAAACAAGGTGAAATATCTGATGGGAAAAGCCGCCCTGATCCACTCCGTGGACTCCCTTCGCCTGGCGGAGGAAATCAGCGCCCAGTCCGTCAGACATCAGGTGGTTACCGACATCCTGATTGAAGTGAATATCGCCGGTGAGGAAACAAAATTCGGGACTGACCGGGAGGAGGCCATTTCGCTGGTGGAAGAAGCTTCCAGGCTTCCCGGGATCCACATCTGCGGTTTGATGACGATTGCGCCGTTTGTGGAGAATCCTGAAGATAACCGCACTTATTTTCGTCAAATCCGGGAATTATCTGTTGACATTGCCGCCAAAAAAATAGATAATGTAGACATGCGTATTCTGTCCATGGGAATGACCGGCGATTATGAAGTTGCCATTGAAGAGGGAGCAACGATGGTCCGTGTGGGGACTGGCATTTTCGGCGCGCGGGATTATGGTGCGGGCGCATAAATATAGAATTGGAGAATATGTTTTATGAGTGTAATGGATAAATTTTTAAATGCAATGAGACTGAATTCCGAAGAGGAAGAGGACGATTACTTTGACGATGAGTTTTATGATGAGGAGGATGAGGAATACGAGCCTCCCAGAAAACCTTTCCGCAAAGAGCGTTCGCCGAAAAAGGAGGAGGCTCCACAGGAATCCAGATTTACAGCGGTGACAAAGGAAACAAAGGCCGCATCGAAGCAGGCGCAGCCTTCCGGCAAGGTCACGCCGATGCGTCCGAGAAGATCACAGGGAGGTCAGTCTGCCATGGAAGTATGTGTAATTAAACCGACGTCTGTAGAGGATGCGAGAGAGATTACGGAGACACTGCTTGCCAACAGAACGGTTGTCCTGAATTTGGAGGGGCTGGATCTGGAGGTGGCGCAGCGGATCATTGACTTCACATCCGGATCCTGCTTCGCTGTCGACGGCAATCTGCAGAAGGTTTCCAATTATATTTTCATTGTGACGCCTTCCAATGTGGATATATCCGGCGATTTCCAGAATATTATGAGTGCGTTTGACGCCTCTTCCCTGCAGAAGGATATCTGACCTGCAGGTATGTATGACAGATACATAATAAGATTGAAAATGAAAGCGAACCAGTCGCAGAGTGTTTTTGCTGACTGGTTCTTTGTGGTTGAATGAATCATGGTTTATGACATGGATGTTTACAGGGAGATACCGATGATATGAAGAAAAAAGAGAAAAAAATTTTTCCCTATATGAGTATAGGACTGGGGATTCTTTTTTTTGTGCTGTTCGTAACGCTGGATCAGCTGACCAAAAAATGTGCTGTTTTATTCCTGAAAGGCCAGGATCCCGTTATCCTGATCCGGAATGTGTTTCAGCTGTATTATCTGGAAAATCACGGCGCTGCCTTTGGCCTTCTGCAGGGCAGACGGTCTGTTTTTATCTGTATTACAGTGATCATCCTGGCGCTGATCATCTATCTGTATGTCAGGATTCCGTTCAAACGGAAATTCCGGGTACTGCGTATTCTGATGGTGCTGATCGCCGCCGGGGCGGTGGGGAATTTTATCGACCGGGTGACCCAGCATTATGTGGTGGATTTCTTCTATTTTGAGTGGATCAATTTCCCTGTGTTTAACGTAGCGGATATTTATGTTACCTGCGCGACGATCCTGCTGGTGCTGGTGATCCTGTTCCGTTTCCGGGACGAGGATGTCGGTGAGATTCTTTCCAGTATCAGAGGTAAACGCAAAAAAGAATCGGAGCCGGAAGAAAAATGAAACAGGAATTTGAAGTAGATGAGGCGTTTGACGGGGAACGTCTGGATAAATTTCTGGCGCAGATCTATGAAGGGCAGTCCAGATCCTTTTTCCAGAAGCTGATCCGTGCAGGCGGCGCCGAGATCAACCATAAAACAGGGGTCAAAAACAGTACCGTCCTTGAAAACGGCGATCTTGTGACAATTGATATTCCAGAGGCACGTTCTGTGGAAATCTGTCCGGAGGCGATCCCTCTGGATATTTTATATGAGGATGATGATCTGCTGATCGTGAACAAACCCAAAGGGATGGTGGTGCATCCTTCCGCCGGCCACTACAGCGGGACGCTGGTGAACGCCGTGATGTATCACTGCCGGGACAGCCTGTCCGGGATCAACGGGGAGATCCGCCCCGGGATTGTCCACCGCATCGACAAGGATACCACGGGCAGCCTGATTGTCTGCAAAAATGATCTGGCACATGTGGAAATTGCCCGCCAGATCAAAGAACATTCTGTCACGCGCAGATACAGAGGCATCGTCTGCGGCGTTGTAAAGGACGATTCCGGCACTGTTCACGGGGATATCGGACGTCACCCCACACAGCGCAAAAAAATGGCTGTAAACCCCAAAAACGGGAAACCGGCCACAACCCATTACCGGGTTTTGGAGCGTTTTGAAAAATATACCTATATGGAGTTTCAGCTGGAGACAGGACGGACACACCAGATCCGCGTCCATATGTCCAGCATGGGATTTCCGCTTCTGGGGGACGAACTGTATGGCGGAACCGGAAAAAACTGCGCGGTAAAGGGACTGCAGGGACAGACGCTCCATGCGATGACCATCGGATTTATCCATCCGTCGCTCCATCGGTACATGGAATTTTCGGCTCCCCTGCCGGAGTATTTTGAAACTCTGTTAAAAAAGTTCCGAAACTGAGTTTTTTATGCTATAATGACTTTATCAGATTTTTACCAGAAGAAATAAGAGGAGGTTTTTTGTATGGGTAAACTAATTGTTGCAATCGGACGGGAGTACGGAAGCGGCGGAAGAGAGATCGGGGAAAAGCTGGCGAACCGGCTCGGGATCAAATTCTTTGATAAGGAATTGCTCACTCTGGTTGCAAAGGAAAGCGGTTATTGTGAGGAGATCCTGCAAAAAAACGACGAACAGCCCACCAACAGTTTTCTTTACTCACTGGTGATGGATACCTATGCTTCAAATGGCTATGCAGCTTCAAATCATTTTACAGAGCTGCCGTTAAATCATAAAGTTTTCCTGGCTCAGTTTGACGTGATCAAGAATCTTGCCCAGCGGGAGTCCTGTGTGATCGTTGGACGCTGTGCGGATTATGCCCTGGCCGACAACCCGGACTGTTTCAGTGTCTTTATTCATTCCAGGATGGATTTCCGTGTGAAGCGTGTACGGGAATATAACCCTGAAAAGGTATTTAAAGATGATAATAAGGTAATGGATTTTATTAATAAGATCGACCGGAAACGTGCCAACTATTATAATTATTATTCCAACAAAAAATGGGCGGATGCCAGAAGCTACGATCTGTGTGTGGACAGTTCCATTTTGGGAATCGATAAAACGGTTGATTTCATAACAGAATACGCGAAGATGCGATATGGACACCTGAATTTATAATCGAATCCGGATGTAACCGCATGGATCAAAAAAGAAACCTTCTTCGGCAGGGTTTCTTTTTTTTGACGGGAAACAGGGATTCATTGGTTAAAAACACTATCAACTATTCGTTAAAGCTGTCTTTTGCGAATAGTTCCACCTGTCTTTCACGTTAAGATTTTCATTAGAAAATGTAACTTTATCATAAGAATCTTTTTACAGTTTTTTCAAAACTGACACACAGCTTCTTCACATTTTCCCGGTAAACTATAACCATAAAATCACAAAGCAAAGAAGTCCACTGTTGTCTGGGTAATATCACGGATGGCGGCTGCGGCTTCGACAAACAACAATCCAGCCCATCCGCTGGTTTACATAGAAAAAGCTACAACGCTATAATTTCTTTTCATATTTACTCCTTTTAGTTGCCGGGCATACGCTGATCAGATGCGTATGCCCGGTTTTCTGCTTAAGAATGAAACACGGTGTGCTATTTGGAAT
>CALWGM010000020.1 GCA_944380065.1 uncultured Lachnospiraceae bacterium | reverse complement strand
GCTTTTTGCTGTCCGGTATTTTCTCTGTCCGGATTTTTGATTCCGCCAGATCAAAGGCATTTTTACAGCAGAGCAGATTCATCAGCGTCCTGCAGAAAAACACGATATCCCTGCCCTTTTCCAGACGCCCCACCGCGTAAGTCATGCAGCAGATCATTTCCTCCTTCTTCTCCGGCGCTCCCTCCGTATGCGCAATGCAGTCCAGCATCT
Source organism: uncultured Lachnospiraceae bacterium (assembly GCA_944380065.1). Classification (GTDB taxonomy): domain Bacteria; phylum Bacillota; class Clostridia; order Lachnospirales; family Lachnospiraceae; genus Eubacterium_I. The sequence goes on along the minus strand of CALWGM010000020.1, from coordinate 11,153 downwards.
TCTCCATGTTCATCTGCCGTTCCACAATGTACTGCATGGCAAATTCCTGGGCCACCGCACTGCGCAGATGGCGCACCTCCCCAAAATCCAGCAGGGGGAATTCTTTTTCATGGTGTCCGCCATATGCGTCAATCTGTGTCAGCACCGGCTCCAGCCAGTTATTCTGCATCACAATCGCGCAGCCCACGGAAAGTCTGGAAATCTCCTTCACCTGATTCTCATCCAGCCCCATGGCGCTGGCCACCGCCTCGCAGTCCGACTGCTCCGGCAGACGCATGACGATCTTGGTATTCGTATTCTTGATCGCGGCGATATCTACAGCCGTCGGCGACTGATCCACAATAATAAAGCCTTCGCCGTAGGTACGCATCTCCGCAATGTTATTGCAGATCATTTCCACTGATTTACCGACTACATTGGAGCCTGCCGCTCCGGCGCCGCTGGTGCGCTTCAGCAGGTTGTGCGCTTCCTCCAGCACCGTCACATGGCGCAGCCCCTGGTTTGCCCCGTCTGCGTTCGCCATCCGGTATTCCGTCAGCTTCAGCACTAAGATTCCCATAATCAGAGACTTTGTCTCCGAAGAGCCCACCCGGCTCAGATCCACAATCGTATATTCATCAAACAGTACCTGATCGGAAATATCATAATTATCGCAGAAAATCTGCCCGGTAATGCCGTTGGCCAGGGAAGCCACACGGGTCACCAGCGCCCCGGTATAATCCCCCTTGGTATCCGAAGAATAGCCGGAACTGTCAATCACCTTCGGCAGCGTCTCCAGCAAATCTGTAAAGGTAGGATACTCCGGAACGCCCGGCCGCATATACTGAGAATTCAGAAGATCCCAGCCTTTGGCGATATAAACCTTTTCCACTGCGTCTTTTAAAATTGCAGGCATGGCCGCGTACATTTCCCAGCAGGCGTTGAAAATCTCAATCAGCCGGTCCAGATGCTCTAAAATATGGATCTTCGGATCAAAACGGAAGGGATTCAGCTTCAGCATCTGGCCGATCAGCGGGTTGGTGGTAAACACATGCATCTGTTCCACCGCTCCGAACTCCGTCTTATATTCCCCTTTCGCCGGTTCCACCACCAAAAACGGGATCCCGTTCTGCAGGAAGCGTTCCAGCAGGCAGTAGGTGGTATTGGATTTACCGGAGCCTGTGGAACCGGTCACAAAACAGTGGGAATTGAAGCTGTCCAGATCCAGGTTCACAAAGGTTTTTTCTGTATTGCCCATGTGATGCACCCGTCCCAGCTGAATCTTCCTGGCCTGGGGCTTTTCTTTCTGGGAAAATACATTCCGGCCGAACTCCGCAATATTGCTGACCGTCAGCCCTGTCACAGATTTGTGGGGAATCCCCATCATCAGAGGAAGCTCTTTTCCGCTGATATAGTTGCCAGGCGTCACAGAAAGCGCCGCGAACCCGGCTTCCGGACGGATCGGGATCACCGGCTGGATCCCGTAACGGATATATTCCAGCACCTGTTCTGTCATCTCCGGGTTTTTCAGTCCCCAGACATTGACAAAGGAATTATCCACATACGTCTCATCCCCCAGCATCAGGGCTTTGTAGGTATTGGCCGCCACCACGGCGGTCTGGATATCGTCCGCCACAAAGTATCCTGCGCAGTTCCAGAGACCGAACGCCTCGCACATCTTAATCCGCTCCAGCTGCTTTTCAATATTTTCCAGAATCACTTCCACCGACTTATTCTGGTATTCTATGGACAGCGTCCGGGAATTCCCAGTGGTCTCTGATTCATTCGTACTGGTACCGCTGCCTGTGGTATCTGCCGTGCCGCTGGTCACCGCCTGCGACCAGGATTTTCCGGAAGAATATCCGCTGGTCGTACTCTCCGAACTTCCCCAGCTGGAACTGAACCCGCCGCCGCTTATACCGCCTCCGGAATTGTGGCCGCTGGTATAGGACTGGCTCTGGCTGGTGTTGGTTCCCGCCGTATTGGTCAGACTGTTGTTGACCGAATGGGAAAAATTCTCGAACATTCCCTTTGAAACCGCCTTGCTGTAATTCTCCCCGTAGGAGAGATTTGTTTTGGTAAATGGCGACAGCGCAGAATACAGCTCCTCATAGCCCCGCTTTTTGGATTCCAGCTCCGCCTTGGACACCGGCTGGGCGATAAATACCGCCGTGTAGGTTTCATTCTGCATGGTATCGATAAACTTTTCGATTCCCTGCACAAATTTATCCTTATCTTCGTCGCGCATGGACGGAACCACCGTCACCTCCGCCACATTGCGGCAGGTATTCACGTAATCCGATTCTGTGATCCGGCTCATCACCTGCGCGATCTCAGAATTTTTCAGATTGCTCAGCGTACTGCCCGGGAAATTTCCCATAAAACTTTTCTGCAGGATCTTGCCTGCCGTCGCCGCATTCTCCGGCGTCCTGGTTCCGATATAATAGGACACCCGGCTCCCGTCGCTGTCAATGATCAGCAGCGCCGTGCCGCCGATATCCTGCAGGGCGCTGTAGACGCTGATCAGCTTGTCATTGATATTCTCTTTTGCATCGTATACGAGTTTGCTGACCTGATACAGTCGGATCGCATTGGTGACCTTTTCCCGGTCATCTAAGGGGACGACACCCCTCTCCTGCAGATTAATCAGATAATTTTTATTGATAAAACGATCGGCCATGATCAGGCCGTTTTCCAGAAGTTTCGTCTGTTTCTGCTCTTCCACAGTTATGATTTCATTACTCATCCTTGTATATCCCCCGTAAAATAAAAGATCTGTTTCTGTCTGTTCTTTTATTCTATGCCACTTCATTTTACGAAAGTGCAGGGGGAATTGTCAATATCGCAGTCGGAAAATACGGTAAAATGCAACCATTTCCCGATTTTCGTACTATTGTTTCACACGCACAGGGAATGCGATTGCCGTCAGGCCTGCAGGGCGCATCGCAGGGAAAACACAGGAAATGTTGCTGTCTTTCGGAAAAGTCGTTTGAAAAAATTGTCGTTTTGTTCTGAAACTCCATCGAAAAAGTTATCGTTTTGTTCTGAAACTCCCTTGAAAAAGTTGAATCACTCCATTATACTGTAAGGAAACAGAATCCGGAGGCCAAACGATCATGCTAAAAAGAAAAATTGAACAAAAACTGATTGACTGGAAAAACACAGAAAACCGCAAACCATTGATTATCAAGGGATGCCGGCAATGCGGCAAAACATTTTCTGTCCTGGATTTTGCCAAAAAAAATTACAAACATGTCGTATATCTGAATTTTTTTGAGAACCCGGATTATGCCTCCATATTTGCCGGTTCCCTGGAGGTAAACACAATCGTAATGATGATGTCTGCCCTGCTGGGCAACCGGGCGGTATTTGAAAGCGGCAATACAGTCCTGATCCTGGACGAGATTCAGGACTGTCCGGAGGCTCGGACTGCTCTGAAATTTTTTCGAATCGATGGCCGTTATGACGTGATAGGAACCGGTTCTCTGCTGGGCGTAAAAGGATATGGAAAAGAGCCAAAATCCGTTCCTGTCGGTTCAGAAACCGTGATTGATATGTACCCTCTGGATTTTGAGGAATTTTTATGGGCCAACGGAATCACCGAACCAGTGATCGAGATCTTAAAGAAATGCCTGCAAAAAGAAATTCCTGTTCCGGAGGCTCTTCACAGCCGAATGAAACAACTGCTTCTGCAATATGTGGTGGTTGGCGGTATGCCGGACGCTGTACAGACTTTTATAGATACAAAACAGATCGACAGGGTGCTGCAAATTCAGCGTGATATTGTCCGCTCCTATGAAGACGATATGGTAAAATACGCCGAAAAAAAGGATAAATCACAAATCAAAGAATGCTTTCAATCTATCCCGAAGCAGCTCAGTAAAGAAAACAAAAAGTTTCAATACTCTGTCGTAAAAAAGGGATCTACTGCATCAAAATATGCCGGATGTCTGCAATGGATCGAAGATGCCGGTATCATTATCCGCTGCTACAATCTGAGCATTACAGAACTGCCTTTGGATGGAAATGCCAAAGAAAATGTATTCAAGGTATATATGCGCGACTGCGGTCTTTTTGTCAGTATGCTGGAAGATGGCACACAGTATGACATCCTGCGGGGAAATCTCAACAGCTATAAGGGAGCAATTTTTGAAAACCTGATTGCTGACATTTTCGGAAAAATGGGGCGAAAACTCTACTATTTCCATAAAGACAGCGGTTTGGAAATAGATTTTGTAATCCGCTATAAAGGGCAATGCACCCTGGTGGAGGTCAAAGCATCCACCGGAAATGCAAAAAGTGTCAGGACGCTTCTGCGTCATCCTGAAAAATATCATGTCAGCCATGCCATCAAACTGGGGGACTATCATATCGGACGCACCGGACAACTTCTCACGCTCCCGCTGTACATGGCATTCCTGCTGAGAGAACTATAAGAAGGAAGAGACAAATCACTCACATCGCAAAAACAGCGGGCTGCCTCATGCATCCCGCTGTTTCCGCTTCCTCCGGTCATCTCCGGACGATTACATATTTTTCACTTTTGCAATATCAATCATGGTCATCTCGTCATGGGCTGTCTCCAGAGAAAGAGCCAGCGCATTGGCGGTATCCATGGAGGTCAGGCAGTGAACACCGGTCTCAATGGCGTTTCTGCGGATCAGGAAACCGTCCCTGGACTTATCCCGTCCCTGAGTCGGGGTATCGATCACCAGGTCGATCTTATGCCCCAAGATCAGATCCATCACATTGGGGGATTCCTGTGAAATCTTGTTGATCCGCAGGGCGTTTACCCCATGCTCCTGCAGGTATTTCGCCGTACTTCTGGTGGCGTAGATCCGGTAGCCCAGCTTCTCAAAACGCTTCGCCACGCCAACCGCTTCCGGCTTATCCTTGTCGTTGACCGTCATGATCATCTGTTTATATTTCGGGAGCTGGATACCCGCGCCGATGAACGCTTTATAGAGCGCCTCATCAAAGGTCTTTGCAATACCCAGACACTCGCCAGTGGACTTCATCTCCGGCCCCAGGCTGATCTCCGCGCCCCGCAGCTTCTCAAAGGAGAAGACAGGCATCTTGATGGCCACATAATCCGCCTCCGGCGCAAGCCCCGGCGTATAGCCCATATCGGCCAGCTTCTCTCCCAGGATCACACGGGTAGCCAGATCCACGATGGGGATTCCTGTTACCTTGCTGATATAAGGAACGGTTCTGGAAGACCGGGGATTGACCTCGATCACGTATACTTCCCCGTCCATCACAATGAACTGGATATTGATCAGGCCCACCACATGGAGCGCCTGCGCCAGGCGTCTGGTGTACTCCACGATCACCTGCTTCACATCCTCTGTGATGGTAGGAGCCGGATACACGGAAATACTGTCGCCGGAATGTACGCCGGTACGCTCGATGTGCTCCATGATACCCGGAATCAGGATGTCCTGTCCGTCGCAGACAGCGTCCACCTCGATTTCCTTGCCCATCAAATACTTATCGATCAGGATCGGATGATCCTGCGCGTACTGGTTGATGGCATCGATAAACTCGGTAATCTCATCGTCATTAAAGGCAATATGCATACCCTGGCCGCCCAGCACATAGGACGGACGAACCAGCACCGGATAACCCAGACGGTTGGCAACCTCTCTCGCCTCCTGAGCCGTGTAAACCGTTCCGCCGGCCGCTCTGGGGATCTGTGTTTTCTGCAGGATCTGGTCGAACAGCTCGCGGTCTTCCGCAGCGTCCACATCCTCCGCCTTCGTTCCCAGAATCGGCACGCCCATCTTCATCAGATGCTCCGTCAGCTTGATGGCGGTCTGGCCGCCGAACTGCACCACAGCGCCGTCCGGTTTTTCCACATCCACCACATTTTCCACATCTTCCGGCGTCAGCGGCTCGAAATACAGCTTATCCGCAATATCAAAATCTGTAGAAACCGTCTCCGGATTGTTGTTGATGATAATGGTTTCATAACCGGCCTTTGCAAAAGCCCAGGTACAGTGCACGGAACAGAAGTCGAATTCGATTCCCTGGCCGATCCGGATCGGCCCGGATCCCAGAACCAGGATCTTCTTCTTCCCGCTGTCCGGTCTGGCCTCATTCTCCCCGTCAAAGCAGGAGTAATAGTAAGGCGTCGCCGCCTCAAACTCAGCCGCACAGGTATCTACCATTTTGAAAGAAGCAGTGATGCCGTTTTCATGGCGCATGTTTTTCACAAAGTCCTCGCTCTTTCCGGTCAGACGCGCGATCACGCCGTCCGGGAACTCGATCCGTTTTGCCTTGCGCAGAAGCCCCGGCGTCAGCGGTTCACTGATCAGGCGGCGCTCCATCTCCACTAAAATCGCGATCTTGTCAATAAACCAGCGGTCGATCTTGGTGATATCATGGATCAGGTCGTAGGACATACCTCTGTGGCAGGCCTCTGCGATCACCCAGATCCGGCGGTCGTCCACAACAGCCAGACGCTCCACCAAATCTTCATAAGAGAGCGCCCGGTATTCCTGCGTCACCAGGGAGTCCACATGCTGCTCCAGGGAACGGATGGCCTTCATCAGCGCGCCCTCAAAGTTGGTGCAGATACTCATCACCTCTCCGGTAGCTTTCATCTGCGTAGTCAGCGTACGCTTTGCCGTGGTAAACTTATCAAAAGGAAGGCGCGGGATCTTCACCACGCAGTAGTCCAGCATGGGCTCAAAGCTGGCGTAAGTCTTCTGCGTCACCGCGTTTTTGATCTCATCCAGGGTATAGCCCAGGGCGATCTTGGCCGCCACCTTGGCGATGGGATAGCCGGTAGCCTTGGAGGCCAGCGCGGAGGAACGGCTCACACGGGGATTTACCTCGATCACACAGTATTCAAAGGAATCCGGGTTCAGCGCATACTGCACGTTGCAGCCGCCGGTAATCCCCAGCTCTGTGATAATATTCAGTGCGGAGGTCCGCAGCATCTGGTATTCCTTATCCCCCAGGGTCTGGGAAGGCGCTACTACGATGGAGTCTCCTGTGTGCACGCCCACCGGGTCGATATTTTCCATATTACATACGGTAATGCAGTTGCCTGCGGCGTCCCGCATCACCTCATACTCGATCTCTTTCCAGCCGGCGATGCAGCGCTCCACCAGCACCTCGCCCACGCGGCTTAAACGCAGCCCGTTGGTCAGGATCTCTACTAATTCCGCCTCATTGTGGGCAATGCCGCCGCCGCTGCCGCCTAATGTGAAGGCCGGGCGCAGCACCACCGGATAGCCGATGGTATTCGTAAACGCGATGCCATCCTCCACCGTGTTCACCACCTGGGAAGCGGCGCAGGGCTCGCCGATCTTTTCCATGGTATCTTTAAACGCCTGGCGGTCTTCCGCACGGAAGATGGTATCCGCCGTGGCTCCGATCAGCCTTACCCCGTTCTCTCTTAAAAATCCGGATTCTTCCAGCTCCATGCCCAGGTTCAGGCCTGCCTGGCCTCCCAGGGTGGGCAGCACACTGTCCGGTTTTTCCTTCAGAATAATCTTCTTTAACACATCTACCGTCAGCGGCTCAATATACACCTGATCCGCGATCTGCTTGTCTGTCATAATGGTTGCCGGGTTGGAATTCACCAGGCAGACCTCAATCCCCTCTTCCTTCAGGGAACGGCAGGCCTGTGTGCCTGCATAATCAAACTCCGCGGCCTGGCCGATCACGATAGGGCCGGAACCGATCACCATTACTTTTTTAATATCAGGATTCTTTGGCATTAGTGTTTCCCTCCCATCATTTCCAAGAACATATCAAACAGGTATCCGGAATCCTGGGGACCCGGGCATGCCTCCGGATGGAACTGTACCGTAAAAATATTTTTTCCAGTATATTTCAGCCCTTCGTTGGTTCCGTCATTCACATTGACAAAGGCCGGCACAGCCACTGCCGGATCCAGCCGGTCTGTATCCACCACATAACCGTGGTTCTGGGAGGAAATATAAACCCGCCCGGTTTTCAGATCTTTCACCGGATGGTTGCCTCCCCGGTGGCCGTATTTCAGTTTATGGGTATCCGCGCCGGTGGCCAGCGCCATCAGCTGATGTCCCAGGCAAATGGCGAAAACCGGAACATCGGATTCATATAATTTGCGCACCTCGTCAATGATCGTATCACAGTCCTTGGGATCTCCGGGGCCGTTGGAGAGCATGATGCCGTCCGGCTCGTCTGCCAGGATCTCCGCCGCCGTTGTCCGCGCCGGATAAACCGTCACCTGACAGCCCCGCTCGTTCAGCGAACGGGCGATATTTTTCTTGGCTCCCACATCCAGCAAGGCTACTTTGTACCCGTCCCCGGGCAGCACATATTTCTCTTTACAGGTTACTTTATCCACCACTTTCCCTGTCCGGTATTCCTTCAGCCGGGGAAGGATCTCCTTCAGGTCATAGTCCGCGTTGGTGGTGATCATCCCATTCATCGTTCCTTTTTCACGCAGGATCTTGGTCAGCGCCCTGGTATCAATTCCGGAAATCCCGGGAATATCATGTTTTTTCAGGAAATCCTGGATCGTTCCCGTACAGCGGAAGTTGCTGGGCATCCGGGATAATTCCCGCACAATATATCCGTCCGGCCAGGGTCTTTCAGACTCCATGTCCGGCGTAATCCCGTAATTGCCGATCAGCGGATACGTCATCACCACTGCCTGTCCCGCATAAGAAGGATCTGTAAGAACCTCTAAATATCCGGTCATGGAAGTATTGAATACAATCTCGCTGATCACTTCCCGCCGGGAACCGATGCTGGTTCCGCTAAAAACGGTTCCGTCTTCCAAAATCAGAAATGCTTTCATTTGTCTGCCCCTTTCTCTGTCATGCTCTGACTTTTTCATCAGATATGGCTCGATGTGTCTGCGCAAAAAAAAAGAGGGAATTTACTCTTTTTCTTATAAAAATAAACTTTTTTGTATATTTATGCATAAATACTCTATGCCTAAATTATCAGAATTGTAGCACAAACAGTATGAGTTTTCAACCGCAAACCCCGGTCTAACTGTGTAACTTTTTTTCAACTTTTCTGACAAAAACATCCTTTTTCCGCCAAATGCAGGAAGACACTCTGTCATGAAACGGATGGAAGAATCTGCAGAAAAGGCGACAGAACCCATGTTTTTCATGGGTCTGCCGCCTTTGGCTTACTCAATTCTGGTTTTTCCGCCCATATATGGCTGGAGCGCTTTCGGAATGTTCACCGTTCCGTCTGCATTTAAGTTGTTCTCCAGGAATGCGATCAGCATTCTCGGCGGAGCCACAACCGTATTATTCAGCGTATGTGCAAAATATTTGCCGTCTTTGCCCTTTACCCGGATCCGCAGTCTTCTTGCCTGCGCGTCGCCTAAGTTGGAACAGCTGCCCACCTCAAAGTATTTCTTCTGGCGGGGAGACCAGGCCTCTACGTCTATGGACTTCACTTTCAGGTCTGCCAGATCGCCGGAACAGCACTCTAATGTACGAACCGGAATGTCCAGGCTGCGGAACAGGTCGACTGTGTTCTGCCACAGCTTCTCAAACCACATGGGAGACTCCTCGGGCTTACATACCACGATCATCTCCTGCTTCTCAAACTGATGGATCCGGTATACGCCTCTCTCCTCAATGCCATGGGCGCCCTTTTCCTTCCGGAAACAGGGCGAATAGCTGGTCAGTGTCTTCGGAAGCTCCTCCTCATCGAGCATCTGATCAATAAAGCGACCGATCATGGAATGCTCGGAGGTACCGATCAGATAGAGATCCTCCCCCTCGATCTTGTACATCATAGCGTCCATCTCATCAAAGCTCATCACGCCGGTCACCACATTGCTTCGGATCATATAGGGGGGAATACAGTAGGTAAACCCACGGTCAATCATAAAATCACGGGCATACGCCAGCACAGCGGAATGCAGACGGGCAATATCCCCCTGCAGATAGTAAAATCCGTTTCCGGCCACTCTCCTGGCTGCGTCCAGATCAATCCCGTTGAAACGCTCCATGATCTCCGTGTGATAGGGAATCTCAAAATCGGGAACCACGGGCTCGCCGAAACGCTCCACCTCCACATTCTCCGTATCATTTTTGCCGATGGGAACCGACGGATCAATGATATTCGGGATCGTCATCATGATCTTCGTCACTTTTTCCTGCAGCTGTGTCTCCTGCTCCTCCAGCTCCTTTAAGGTCTCGGCGTCTTTCGCCACCTGCTCCTTTAACGCCATAGCCTCTTCCTTTTTCCCCTGGGCCATCAGCGCGCCGATCTGTTTGGAGATCTTATTGCGGTTCGCCCGCAGGTCATCCGCCTGCTGCTTGGCCGCACGGGACTTCGCGTCCAGTTCGATCACCTCGTCCACCAGGGGCAGCTTGTGATCCTGGAATTTATTTTTAATGTTCTGCTTTACAATATCGGGATTTTCTCTTAAAAACTTAATGTCTATCATGACTTCCTCCTGAGAGATAACATGGTATCGGCCCTGCCTGCAGAGCCAGTAATTCCCTTGCATTATACACTCATCTCCCCGCCGATTCAAGTTTTATTTCCGGGACTTTCCTTTCGCGCACGCAAAAGCTGCGGTGTTACTGTTGGCTCCGTTCCCAGCAGCTGGCAAATCCATTGCATTCCTGCTGGAAAAGGATTACAATAGATTCGGATATTCCGGTCGGCAGGATCGGAGATATCCGTATACAGCAATTGTAAAATTTCAGATAAAGTGAGGGAATACATATGCAGACTGATCTTTCTAACATCAGATGTATCGCCTTTGATCTGGACGATACTATATTAAATGAGAACAAAGAATTATCCGAACGGACCAAAGCCGTCCTCGCCAGAGCAGCAGAGGCAGGCATCGCCCTGATTCCGGTCAGCGGCCGCTCCTGGGATACCTTCCCTGCATGCGTGCGGGAGCTGCCGGGGATTACCTATGCCGTAACCTCGAATGGCGCCGCTGTTTATGACGGAAAGACCGGACAGAAAGTCCACGGCTGGCTGATGGAGGCAAAGGATGTCCGGGCCATTATGCGCAGTGTCGGCAATTTCTTTCTGGAAGGCCAGATTACCTATGAGGCTTTTGTGGACGGCGCAGCCCATGCCGCGGCCGATTATGTGACCAGCCCGACCCGGTTCGGCGTACCCAAGTCTGCCGTATCCTACATTCAGCAGACCCGGCGCCCCAACCGCTATATCATCGACTT
>CALWGM010000019.1 GCA_944380065.1 uncultured Lachnospiraceae bacterium | reverse complement strand
TTCAAAAGAACAGATGTTCGGGTGGTATATGATGGAAATCAGAACAGGCACACTTTCCCTGAATGAAAAACTGAAGATTTTATCAGACGCAGCCAAATATGATGTTGCCTGCACCTCCAGCGGCTCCGACCGCCGGGGGCAGAAGGGCATGCTGGGCAATTCCTGCGCCGCCGGGATCTGCCACAGCTTTTCCAGCGACGGCCGCTGTATTTCTCTGCTGAAGATCCTCCAGAGCAACGACTGCATCTACCGCTGCAAATACTGTATCAATCGGGCAGAGAATGATTCTGTACGGGCCACGTTCACCCCGGACGAGATCTGCACGTTAGTGACAGAGTTTTATAAACGGAATTATATCGAAGGGCTGTTTTTAAGCTCTGCCGTCGTCCGGGATCCGGTCTACACCATGGAGCTGATGTACCGCACGCTTCTTCTGCTGCGGACAAAATACGCGTTCAACGGCTATATCCACGTGAAGGCCATTCCCTACGCCCCTGCGGAACTGATCGAACAGACCGGGTATCTGGCCGACCGCATGAGCATCAATTTGGAACTCCCCACCGGGGAGGGGCTGGCCGCCCTTGCGCCCCAGAAAACCCGCGCTTCCATCCTGACGCCCATGCGCCAGATCCAGAACCGGATCGTGGACTACCGCCTGGCCATTGGCAAGGATGCTGCCATGGAGCGCAGCCGGGGCAACCGCTATCTGGAGCAGTCCATGTTCGCCACACGCGACCAGGACGCCGCCCGCGCCGGTAGGCTTCTGTTCGGGGATTCTTCTGTCTCCGGACAGCACACCCGGACAGATCTCCCACCGGCATTTCAGACCGACTTCCCGCAAGCCGCCAGGCCGCACCTCCCGACCCGCGCCGCCGGAGGCCGTCCCAGACCCTTTGTCCCGGCCGGGCAGAGCACCCAGATGATCATTGGGGCTTCCGGCGAGAGCGATTACCAGATTCTCTCCACCACGCAGGCGCTGTACCAGCAGTTTGACCTGAAGAGAGTCTTTTTCTCCGCCTATGTTCCCCTCAATGAAGAGAAATCGCTTCCGGCCATCGGCACTCCCCCGCCGCTTCTGCGGGAGCACCGGCTTTACCAGGCAGACTGGCTGCTGCGCAATTACGGTTTTCACGCAGAGGAACTGCTGTCCCCGGATCGGCCGGACTTCAATCTGGCGCTGGATCCGAAATGTGACTGGGCGCTGCGCCACTTAGAGCAGTTTCCGGTGGAGATCTCTTCCGCTGATTACGGAACCCTGATGCGGGTTCCCGGTATCGGAAACAAATCCGCCTTACGGATCCTTGCGGCACGCCGCACCGGAGCCCTCAGCTTTGCATCCATCCGCAGGATGGGTGTTGTCTTAAAGCGGGCGCAGTACTTTATCACCTGCCATGGGAAACTGTACCGCCCCTTCCGTCTGGAAGAAGGGTATCTGACCCGCCAGCTGACCGGCCTTGATGCCCTGGACAGCTGGAGGATCAGCCATCCGCAGACTTATGAACAGCTTTCCCTGTTTGATTACGACGGTTTTGGCTGATATATCAGAAAAGGGTTTTACTGCCCGGAACCATTAAAAAAAGGAGCCGCTTCCATGATTATTTATACCTGTAAAGACCAATTCGAAGATATGATGACCTGCATCTATGACGCCTGGGCGTCCAAAGAGGGCCATAAGAATATCCGCCTGATGACGGAGCCGGTCTATGAGCCGGAGCTCTTCTGCCAGTACCGCCACGTAGACAGCGATCCCGACAAAAGCCGTAAGGTAGTCCGTTCCATCCAGAGACAGATCAGCTTTCCGGCCTATCAGATGGTATTCCGCTGCGCCATGTCCTGCCTGCCGGACAAGCTTGACCGGATCTACCGTTTCCTGCTGCTGGGATTTTCCTGTCCGAAGGAGGCTGTTTCCATGCTGCAGCATCCTTATGTTTTTCCGGTTTTTGAGGCCAGCCGCGCCGTCCAGAATGAAACGCACCATTTCCGGGAGTTTCTGCGCTTCCAGGCTCTTCCGGGAGGGATCCTGACTGCGCATATCGAACCGAAATCAAATATTCTCTCCCTGCTTTTCCCGGCTTTTGACGACCGTCTCCCTTCTGAAAACTGGATGATCGTCGACGACATGAGACGCACGGCAGCTGTCCATCCGGCAGACGGCGAGACCTATCTGACTGCCCTGACCGACAGCGAATGGGCGCGCCTTTCCCATACGGAAGAGTCAGCAGACCCATTTACCGGCCTGTGGAAAACTTTTTTCCAGTCCGTGTCCATCAAAGAACGGGCAAACCCGGTCTGCCAGCGTACCCTTCTTCCGATCTGGTACCGCAGGCATATGACAGAGTTTACCCGCTGATGATTTCCCTGTGCAGTGCAGAGACAAACAAAAACAGCCGCTATGTTATATGGTCCGTCCACCATAACCGAACGGCTGTCTGAGAAAGTTCAAATTGCCGGGTTTCAGTCTCCATAGCAGCTTCTGTCCAGGCCGAACAGCGCCGCCGCGCAGCAGCCGGTAGTGCCGTAAAAATATACCGGCTTCCCGAGATCCATGTAACGGACCATCGTGCCGTTTCCCAGCGTGCTGCTGGTGCAGAACACGATATCTGCCCAGGTCAGGGCGTCCTCACAGGCGGTTTCCCCGTCCTCCACCTTCACGCCGTAGCGGATCTGTCCGATATTATCCGGATTCAGATCTAAGACGCGCACCTCAAACTCCCGGGAAAATTCATCCAGCAGAAACGGCTGGTAGCCGATCTCGGTAATCTTCGGCCTGCCGTAATGCTCACGGACCCATTCCCGCGTCTTCCTGGCACACTCGTTGGGACCCTTATCCTTACAGTGAACCGTCCGGTCACATTCCCCGTTTTTCCGCATCAGGGCATTTAATGCGGCAATGAAGATTGCCCGGTTATAACTGTCCTCCACGATTTCCATTTCCATAATATCCTGAAGCGTTCCCTCATAAAAACTGGCTGTACTGGTAAACGCCTGGCCGATCACCCCGTCTACCTCTGCCTGGATCATTACTTCCGCACCATTCAGAATCGGCAGATCCTTCCGGTCTGTCTCGCCCACCGCTTCTTTGGGGGAGAGCCCCCTGCATGTTACATGTACCTGGGCGCCTGTCATATCTCCCTCTTCTACGATCTTCCGGAAATGCTCCTTCAGCTTTCCATATACTTCTTCCTTTGTCATTTTGTCTGCCCCTGCCTCCTGCCAATCACTCCTCTTTGTTCTTTTTCTTTCTTTTTCTCACTTTCTTCCACACCAGCACTGCCGCAGCAGCTATCACAGCGACAATGATCAGAACCGGCAGCGCTCCCAAAAAGCCCACTGCAAAGTTGACAAATCCCTGACCCACCCGGTAAGCG
>CALWGM010000018.1 GCA_944380065.1 uncultured Lachnospiraceae bacterium | reverse complement strand
CTTGAGCAAACACCTTTTTCTTGTCTCCGCTCCGTTCAAATGGTTTCCGTACCGGATCCGATTTGATCCTTTTTCTGCTTCTGTCCTGTTTCCTCAGGTGTTCGCTTAGCAAACACTTAGGAGGCGGTCGCTCTATCCAACTGAGCTACGCAGACATTTGAAAAATCTATATTTATTATACTTGCAATCGACAAATCTATTAAATTGTACTTGTTCCTGGCGGATTTGTCAATATCCAAAATTCAAATATCCCTGCATGGAGATTCTTCCCCGGAAACGCCGGCCGATCCCGGGTTCCCCTAAAAGATTCTGCTCATTGATGCAGATATCAAATTTCAGTTCATTGCACAAAAGAGTCATGATCCAGACATTTTCGCCGCTGATCTGATTCTTGATCTTATAATAATTCAGGATCTCTCCCACTACCGTATACTGATTGCTTTCCACTCCATAGGGAATCAGGCTGCTCTCCACGATGGAAAAAATATCTTCCTTCATAATCCGCCGTGAAACAGACGCATAGGTATCCATATCGCTCAGAGTCAGATTCTCCATCGCGCTGCGGTTGCCGTCACGCGCCTGCGACATCAGCTCCAGTCGTTTTTCAGAAGATTTCTGCTTCATTTTCGCAATCTGCGGTGTTTTTGCCGTTGGAAACAGAATTTTCCCGGAGTGTCCCAGCCCTGATATCACAATATTATCCACATCTAAGAACGTTTTGTTGAAATTTTTTTCTCTCAAAACATCAATGATGTTGGTAACATGAAAAATCAGGGGAACTCCTAACTTCAGCTCGTCACAGATCCCCATATAGGATTCCTGCGCGGAACATCTCTCGATTTCAACCGGTTCATAGGTCGTAATATTTGATCCATAAAAATACGGATAATAATATTCAAAATGAAATTCATCCGCACCCGTAAAATTTCCACAGATTGAAATCCCCATATTTTCCCCTACAGATTTTGAAAAAAACGCAAAATCATTGTAGAATGAATCTTTATAGGTCATCTGCTCATCCGGATGAGTCACGATATCTTCCAATATATTGTACAATTCCTCGTTCTGGTACAGTTTATAAAAACCAATGGATCTCAAGTAGCTGTGAATCATGATTATTCCTTTGTTTTCCTGGACTATTTCTTATTTTAACCTGTTATTCATTTTTTAACGCCATATCCAGCGCTTCTTTTTCCTCATCAGCCAGCATAATAATGGAATTTCCATCAATAATTTCCTTAATATAAGTGAAACATCCTTCCCGGCTGTGCATCGCATTCAGAATGAAACCATCATTTTTGCGGTTCAGCAGGGCAAGTGAAAAGGAAAGCTTTCCGCCCATTTCATTAAACGCATTGTATTTTACCAGGCCAACCTTCTGGTAGGTATGATCCAGATGATCCAGCACCATCTGGATTTTTGCTTTGTTTTCCTCCTCAGAAGAAAGCACATCTTCCATCTGCTGGAAACGTTTTAACAAAATATCCTCTAAGGAATGCCCATCCTTCCCCTCCATAAAGGCACGGTAGCTTTTTTTCAGTTTCGCCATCCTGACGCCGTTTACAATCATAAGAATGATCAAAATAATCACTAATGCTGCCAGTCCCAGAATAAAAATGTCAGAAGGGATCCCTGTCAGGTTTTCAAGGTTCAATTCATATAAAAAGTCCATGGTTCTTCCTCTTTCCTTGTTTTTTATTTTTCAATTGTTTTCATAAGTTGAAGCAGTCGGTCCAATTCATCCTGTGAATAATATTCAATTTCTATCTTTCCTTTTTCTTTATCCTTCCGCCGGATTTCCACCTTCGTTCCCAGGATCGTTTTCATCTGTTCTGCGATATGCTCATACACGGCAGTCAGGGCGGAATCCTCTGCAGTCTTTTTCTGTTCTTCTTCTGCAGATTCCTTCTGTTTCTGCAGCTTTTTCATCAGTTTTTCTGTATCCCGGACACTGAGATTCTTATCAATCACCTGTAAAGCGATCTGTTTCTGCAGATCAGGATCTTCAATGGCAATCAGACACCGGGCATGCCCCATGGTGAGTTTTTCATCAATCACCATCTGCTGTACATCTTCTGTTAATTTCAGAAGGCGCATGGAATTTGTGACAGCAGTCCTGCTTTTGGAAACCCGTTTTGCCACTTCCTCCTGTTTCAGGTTAAATTCTTCCAGCAGCCGCTTATAAGCCAGTGCCTCTTCAATCGGATTCAGATTTTCCCGCTGAATATTTTCAATCAGGGAAATTTCCATCACTTCCTGCTGGGAGATATCCCTGATAATGATCGGTATTTCCTTTAATCCGGCCAATTTTGCAGCTCTCCAGCGGCGCTCACCGGCAATGATTTCATAATATCCGTTTTTATCCTGCACAATCAACGGCTGGATAATCCCATACTGCCGGATGGAATCTGCCAGTTCCGCAAGGCTCTCCTCACTGAATTTTTTTCTGGGCTGATCGCGGTTTGGCTCTACCAGGGACAATTTTACCTGTTTTACCGGTTCCTTTTCCGCCGGATCCTGCGAAATTCCCTGATTCAGCTGTCTGGTATTCACTTTATTGGGCATCAGGGAGTCCAATCCCTTTCCCAATCCTCCTTTTTTTGCTGCCATCTCAGCTTTCCTCTCTTTCTATTACTTCCTTTGCGAGCAGCCGATAGCTCTCCGCCCCTGCAGATCTGGAATCATAAAGATTGATCGGCAAACCATGGCTCGGCGCTTCTGCCAGTCTGACATTTCTGGGAATGATCGTTTTATAAATCGTAGTATCCAGGTTGCTTTTCACATTTTCCACCACTTGGAGGGAAAGATTCGTTCTGGCATCATACATTGTAAAAACAACGCCTTCCATTTTCAGCCGGGGATTCAGTCTCTGCTGTACCAGGTCTATGGTATACATCAGCTGGCTCAGTCCCTCCAATGCATAATACTCACATTGGATCGGCACTAAAACCGTATCTGCCGTTGTCATGGCGTTGACAGTCAGCATATTCAGGGATGGCGGACAGTCGATCAATACAAAATCATAGTCATCCTTGATATAGTCAATTTCATTTCTTAAAACATACTCCCTGTCCGCAATATCCAGCAGTTCAATTTCTGCACCTGCTAAATTTACATTGGAAGGAATCAGGTCAAGGTTTTCAATTTCTGTATGTACCACTGCATCGCCGATCGAACATTCGCCTAATATCAGCTCATAAACTGTATTTTCGCATTCACTCTTGTTCAATCCCAGACCACTGGTCGTATTTCCCTGCGGATCCACATCTACTGTCAGCACCTTTTTCCCCACCTCAGCCAGGCAGGCTGATAAATTGATAGCTGTCGTAGTTTTTCCTACTCCGCCTTTTTGGTTAGCAATTGCAATTACTCTTCCCATAAAGCATCCACCGTGGCTTTTTTACAACCACCATCTTCTTTCATTATTGATCTACTCAAAGTAGTATAGCACGTTTTTTTCACCATATCCACCCCAAAATGTTTCACGTGAAACATTCTCCCACATTTTAAGAGAAATTTAATTTGTCATATAATTCCTTTACAGGAAAACAAAAAAAGAGTTTGTATATCCCGGGCTTTTCGATTATAATAAAGGAAAGGTTTTATAAATCTGGAAAGGAATGAAGCCATTATGAAAAAACATCTTAAAAATTTAGCTCTTTTAGGATTTATTGTAACCGGGATGATTGTTGGAATAAATAAACTGATCAATGTAATTTCCAGTATGAACGACCATCTTCCTGTGGGAAGAGGAAAATATTTCAACTGGAAATATGGAGATATTTATTATACAAAAACAGGACATGGAAAACCGCTTCTTTTAGTACATGATCTGGATATCTGCAGTTCCTCCTATGAATGGAATAAAGTAATCAAAAAGCTGTCCAGAACAAATACGGTATATGCGCTTGACCTGATTGGCTGCGGCCGCTCTGATAAACCGAACCTTACATACAGTAATTATCTATACGTTCAGCTGATCAATGATTTTATCAAAAAAATCATTGGTTCCAGGACGGATGTCATTGTTACCGGTTATTCGTTCTCCTTTATTATTATGGCAAGCCAGATGGAAGAAGAGAATTTCAATAAAATTATCGGAGTATCTCCCTGTGATATGTATGAGATTTCCAAGATGCCCGGCAAGAGAAAGAATGCGCTGAAATTTTTACTGGATGCCCCTATTTTTGGAACCTTCATATATAATATTGAAACAAGCCGCAAGAGAATCGCGGAAAAAATGGAGGACATCTATTTTTACAAGCCCCATCTGATTTCCCGCGACATGGTAAATGCCTATTATAAAGCAGCAAAAAATTATGACGGGCATGGCAGATACCTGCTTGCCAGCATAAAGAGTCATTATACCAACATCAATATCACGAGGGCAATCACGAATACCAACCAGAGCATCTGCCTGATTGGCGGCAAAGAACATCCTTTTATGGGTGATATTATCAGTGACTATAAGGAACTGAACGCGTCTATTGAGGACGCATACATTGCAAACACCAGCTATTTACCGCAAATGGAATCACCGGAGAAATTTGTGGAGCTGATTGAGATTCTGATTGGCTGAATACATGCAATCCACTACTTTTTGATATACTGCTTCTGGCCTCCCCTCAGAAGCAGAAAAAGAGAACCGGAATGTGAAAACATTCACGGTTCTCTTTTTTTGTGCTCCTGGCGGCACACGTTTCTCAGGGGTGCAAATCCCCGGCCTGCCCGGTTACGGAAGAATCGGATTCTTCGCCGGGGTACCGGATTTTCTTGGATATGCTTTCGGGGTACTCTTTTCCTTTTTTACACACACCAAAGATCTGCCCTGATCAGAACAGGGAATCTGGAACTTCAGAATCTGCTCCGTGCGTCCTCCCAAAAGAAATATCGCTTTTTTGGCCTGTTCTGCTTCTGCATCCACATCTGCCGATTTGTAAGAAACAAAATAACCGCCGTTCTTTACAAAAGGAAGACAATATTCCGAAAGAGAGGCAAGATTAGAAACAGCCCGCGACACACAAAAATCAAATTGCTGGCGGTATTCCATCCTCCGAGCCATCTCCTCTGCCCTTCCATGAACTGCAGTGACGTTCTGCAGTCCTAACTTTGCTATTACCTCTTCCAAAAAACGGACCCTTTTATTCAGAGAATCCATCAAAACAAGATCCAGATCCGGGAAAACAATTTTCAGCGGAATCCCCGGAAAACCGGCTCCCG